>JBFGLD010000129.1:0-9560 GCA_041576335.1 Anaerolineae bacterium
AATCTTCAGTCAATACCATAACCGTAACTATTCAGCCGGGACTGGCAGTCCTTGAAAAACAGGGCGATTGGTTTGTCAACAACACCTGTAATGATGGGATATCGCCATTTATAGCGCAGGATTGCCCGTCCTAAATGGATAACCTGAATAGTTACCCATAACCAAGATGATATGGGCCTGCCCATATCGAGAGTGCGTCAGCACTGTTCGTCGAAAGTCAATGGCCATTTTGATTTCGCAATCGGGTGAGCGCATGCTATAATGCCCCCATTACCTCCCAGGGCAGAATAGTAAATGAGATCAAACAGACCACAATATAGTTATGAGCCCCCAAGTAGTAAGTGGTTCGAAAACCTGCGACCGCTGATCGAGCCGCCGCTGGCCTATCTGACGTTTTTGGTGGGGATTGGCCTGGCCCTTTATCTCTTCACCACCCAAAGCGCCCGGTTTGGGGCCCACATTTTGATCTTACTGATCGCCTTTCCGGTACACGAACTGTCGCACGCTCTCGTAGCCGACCGGCTGGGTGATTCCACGCCGCGATCTCACGGCAGAATTACCTTAAATCCATTTGCCCAACTGAATTTTATTGGGTCTTTACTGATGCTGATCGTGGGGTTGGGTTGGGCCTATGTGCCGATTAATCCCCGCTACCTGCGTCCTAACCCGCGCACCGGGCATATGATTGTGGCGGCAGCGGGGCCGATTTCCAATCTAGTTTTGGCGGCAGCGTGCGCTGTGTTGTGGTACGGAATTCAGCCGGCCCTACTAACCTTTGGTTCGCTGGCCATGCTGGATTATTTTCGCCGGATTCTATTCTTATTCGCCTTCATTAATTTGGCCCTGTTCTTCTTTAACCTTATCCCTATCGCTCCCTTAGACGGCTTTGCCGTATTAAAAGGGCTATTGCCTTACGAACTGGCTTATCGCCTGGAGGGATTGCAGCGATACGGCATGTTGCTCTTCCTGTTTGTCTTCTTTATTGCGCCCCTTTTAAGGGTGCCCGTATTGGACTGGCTCATTTTTGGACCGGCTATAACCATCACTAATCTGCTATTTTGAGACGATTAGACGATATGGCATCTTTAAAAGCAGCGAATCCGGGCTTCTACCGCGTCATTCAATTTTTTGCTGCTCTTCGAGCCTATCTCCCTGGCTGGGCCGGTGGGATGCATGGCAAACTGTCGGCCGGTGAGGCTGCGCTCGTGGCCAATATTTTACCGGGCGATTCACAGCAGCGGCTCTTTACGAGGATGATGCCCAATGATCAGCGTCACGCCCTGGCGGTGGTCCGTACCTTGCGGCAAGCAAATTACATAGATCCGGCCTTGATGCAAGCCGCGCTGCTGCATGATGTGGCCAAGAGCCTGGGACAGCCAATCATCCACCGGGTCTTAATTGTACTGCTCGAAGCTTTCTGGCCGGCGGCCCTGCGGCGCCTTTCAATGCCGGGGGCCGGCTTGACCCCGGCACAAGTGGGTTGGTGGCGACGCCCTTTTGTTATTCACGCCCAACATCCGGCCATCGGAGCTGCCTGGGCACAGGCCGTAGGCTGCGATCCCCTGGCCGTTCGCCTCATTGCCAAACACCAAGATATCTTAAAATACAAACAAATTGACGAAGAGAACCGGTTGTTGGCCGCTCTAAAGTGGGCTGATGATTTGAATTAATGCGTCGTATGGTGCGGCGGCGTACGTTTGTTACCGCGCGCCAGGATCGGCCAAAGTCAATTACAGGACAAGCACATGAGCAACTTAACTATAACTATCGTCGGTGCAGGCCTTATCGGCACCTCGCTCGGCCTGGCGTTGAAGCAACTGAAAGAGACGCCCCAGCTGCTGGCACACGACAAGGATTTGAGCATCGCTAAAGATGCTGTCAAAAAAGGGGCGTTTGACAAGGCAGAGTGGAATCTGGTGAATGCCTGCGAAAAGGCCGAGGTGATTATTTTAGCTATTCCCCTGAGCGGTATCCGATCAACGCTGGAAGCCATCGCGCCTTATCTTAAGCAAGGTGCGATCATTAGCGATACATCACGCACTAAAGCGCCCGTTTTGGCTTGGGCCCATGAGTTACTACCCGATCACGCTCATTTTGTCGGGGGCGATCCGGTAGTCTATCCTGCCGGAAGCGGCCGCGAACACGCTACGCCAGATTTATTTCGCGAACGGCTCTACTGTCTTACGCCAACCGCCTCGGCCAATGAAGAGGCTGTTCAATTTATGGTCTCACTGGTCAGCATCATCGGCGCCCAACCCTTTTTTGTAGATGCCGACGAACATGATGGCCTGGTAACCGCTACCGAATACCTGCCGACCATACTCAGCACAGCTCTGGTCAATACCGTGGCCGGCCTGGAGAGTTGGCGCGAAACTCGCAAGCTGGCCGGAACTCTCTTTGAACAAGTTTCCGCCGCAGCATCCGGCGATCCCGATAGTTTGAAAGATAGCTTGCTAAGCCATCGCCAGAATATGCTCTCCTGGCTGGATCGCTACATCGCGGAGCTAAGACAGCTGCGCGCTCTTCTCGTCGACGACGAAGACGCAGGAGAAGTGCTGGCCCAAAAGTTGGACAAAGCCGTGGTCGAGCGTCGAAATTGGTTGACAGACTTTCAACAGGGCACTTTTGCCGATCCGGAGTTGACCGGGCCTGATCTTGATCAGCCCGGAATGCTGAAGCGATTAATCGGGTTTGGACGTTAGATGCCGGTTTTTGTCTACATCGTCGAATGTGCCGACAAAACCCTCTATACCGGCTGGACTGCTGACGTGGAGCAGCGTGTCGCGGCCCATAATGCCGGGCAGGGGGCAAAATATACTCGCGACCGCGGCCCCGTGCGGTTGGTGTACTTGGAAGAGGTGGCCAGCCGGAGCGCCGCCTTAAAACGAGAGCGGGCCATTAAGAAGATGAAACGGGCCGGGAAGTTAAGGTTAATCGAGCAGACGCAGTAATATTTTCAGCTGCTTGACCCACTTTCGACGGCAGGTACTGGCGTTGAGCAGCGTTGTTAAGTCGACGCGTGACCGGGTCATCAAAAACCTAAAACGTAAAGCTAAGACCCTTGGCTTGGAGTTGGTTCCCCTCCAACCCAGTGTTTCTTAACAGGTTATTTTAGATATTCCTCAATATTTTGAATCCCCAATGAACCTTTAGTCTTCAAATTCAGTAACGAAGAAACGCTGCCGGCAATATTCCTCTCCATCATAATCTTAGCTGCAAAAATCGTGAGTCCGATGACTTTTCTGGCCGCAGGCAATTTGTCCTGATATGTTAGGGCTGGAACTAAGCACACCACCGCTCCGCAGCTCAATAAACTCACCCTCAAAACAAACCTTTCAGGATATTTCTCAATATATTATTGACAAATACTTGACAAAACCTGAATTTATATGGTATAATGGTCGGGAAAAAAGATGCCTAAACCGGTCGCTCAAGATTAATATGAAAACAATATTCGACCGGTAAACCGATTATGTTAGGCGGGAACCCGACAATTTGCCGCTAATGGAGTAAGTTGTCCAAGCCGGGTATCCGTCAATTTTAACGGGTGAATGTGAGCAATGCAACAAAACGGAAACAAACGCCACGAACATAATGTCGAAAAACATACCCGTCCTGACGCCGGCCCCACCTTTAATCTTAAAGCAGTTGTGCGAGAAACCGGTCTCAAACACGATACGCTGCGGGCCTGGGAGCGCCGTTATGGCCTACCCAATCCCAGGCGCACTGCCGGTGGGCATCGTCTCTATACCGAAAGGGACATTGAGATCTTAAAATGGCTGATTGCCCGCCAAGAAGAAGGTTTGACCATCAGCCGTGCCGTTGCCATGTGGCGCCGACTTGAAGCCGACAATCAAGACCCGTCTCAGGTGCCGGCGCCGATAGCGACAGCGGCAGCCATCCAGCCGATTTTGGCTGCGAAAGGCCAGGTCATCACCGAGCTGCGGCAAGCCTGGGAATCGGCCTGTTTTGCCTTCGACGAACAGTCGGCAGAAAATATTATGGCCCAGGCCTTTGCTCTCTATCCCCCAGAAGTAGTTTGCTTTGAACTACTGCTGAAGGCTGTGGCCCACATTGGCCAGGGCTGGTACGAGGGTGATGTAACGGTTCAGCAAGAGCATTTTGCTTCTGCTCTGGCCGTACGCCGCTTGGAAGCACTTATCGCCGCCACGCCCGCCCCAACGCGACTAGGCCGGCTGCTGGTCGGCTGCCCTGCCCAAGAAGAGCATATTTTTAGTCCATTATTAATCACACTTTTGTTGAGGCGTCAAGGTCGAGACGTAATTTACTTGGGGGCCAATGTACCGGCGGCGCGGCTGGAGACGACAACCGCAACCACCAACCCGCAGCTGGTCATTTTATCGGCCCAAATCTTGCCGACCGCGGCCAACTTACTGGAGACGGCCCAATTATTGCAGCGTGAACGCATTCCTGTTGCCTTTGGGGGCCGCATCTTCAACATCATGCCGAAACTGCGTTCTCGCATTCCGGGCTACTTTTTGGGCGAACGTCTTGATACTGTACCGGGCCGGGTGGACCGGTTACTCGAATCGCCCAGGCCGATACCACCGGTAAAAATAGCCTCAAAAGCTTATGAAGAAGCGCTGTATCACTACCGTGAGCGCCAAGCCTTGATTGAAGCAGCGGTTTGGCAGGCCCTGGATGGCTCAGGCTTTCCCCAGCGCGACTTAACGTTGACCAACACGAGCGTGGCCGAGCATGTTAAGGCTGCGCTTACGCTCGGCGATATCAATCTTTTGGGAACGGATATGGCCTGGATCGATAGTCTGCTGGCCATGATAAATCAGCGGCTGCCGGCCAAACACTTACCCGGCTATTGGCAGGCTTACCATCAGGCGGTTGAAAAACATCTTGACAAGCGCGGTCAGCCGATCAAGGCCTGGCTGGCCCAATTGACGTCGGAAATAGCTCAGATTAACATTGTCGGTTAGCCGGACACGCACAAAACGGAGATTAATGAAAAAGTTTAGGCATACATTTAGAGTAAATGCGCCGCTTAACAAAGTGGCCGATTTTCACCGCCATGCTGCCAGTATGGGCGCGATTACGCCCCCCCCGGTTATTGCCCAAATCCACGAAGCTCCCGCTCGCCTGGGTGAAGGTGACAAGATGGATTTCACTTTGTGGCTGGGGCCGTTTCCAATTCGCTGGGTGGCTCAAATCGAGGATGTCACTCCCACAGGATTTGTTGATCGCCAACTGGCAGGGCCGTTTCATCACTGGGTGCACCGTCACACCTTTGTATTCGTCGACGATACGACCACTGAGGTCATCGACGAAATCGATTATTCGCTCCGGTCCCATCTCATCTGGCGCAACGTTGGCTGGGGAATGTCAACCAATTTACCAATCCTTTTTGCTTATCGAGGTTGGAAAACTAAACGTTTGCTGGAGACAACCTCCTCATGAACGTTATTGTCGTCGGAGCCGGCCTGGGCGGCTTGACAACGGCCGCAATTTTGGCTCGAGCAGGTCTAGCGGTAACCGTCCTCGAAGCCCATATTTACCCCGGTGGCTGCGCCGGTACTTTTTATCATCAAGGATATCATTTTGAGGCAGGCGCTACCCTGGCCGGTGGATTTTATCCCGGCGGCCCCATGGATCGGGTGGCTCGGGCGACCGGAGTAGATTACTGGCCGACTCATGCCGCCAATCCAGCCATGGTGGTTCACTTGCCCGACAGCGCCAAAGTTACCCGCTGGACCGACGAAACACGCTGGCCGGAGCGCCGAGCCGCTTTCGGCACAGCAGCCGAACCTTTTTGGCAGTGGCAAGAACGCACGGCAGACGCGCTGTGGGACTTGGCCCTGCGGACACCAGCCTGGCCGCCCCAAAATTTGAGTGATACAACCGATCTGATCCAAAACGGTCTGGCCTGGTTGGGTAATTACCCAAAGTATGGAAACGTGTTGCGGCTCCCGCGTTTGGCGCTGGACACGATGCGCCCGGTAGCTACTCACCTTCGCCACGCTTCTGAGCGACTGCGGCTATTCGTGGATGCCCAACTATTGATCGCAGCCCAGACGACGAGCCAATTCGCCAACGCCCTATATGGGGCTTCGGCACTGGACTTACCTCGCCGGGGCGTCGTGCACTTGGAGGGGGGCATGGGCGCCGTTGCCGAAACGCTGGCTGACGCGGTAAAAACAAATGGAGGACAGGTGCTTTACCGCCAACGGGTGAGCAAACTTGTGCTGGAGAAGGGGCGGCCGGTGGCTGTCGAAACAGAACGTCGAAAACGCAAGCAGACGTTTTCGGCCGACATCGTGGTCGTGAATCTGCCGCCCTGGAATGTTGCTGAGCTGCTTGCCGATCAGGCACCCCGGCGCCTGCGCAGCCTGCCGCCCCAACCCACGGACGGCTGGGGAGCTTTTCTGGTTTACGCCGGATTAGACCAGGCTGTCGTCCCGCCCGACCTGCCGCTTCATCATCAAATTATCGTGCGCGAGCCGCTGGCCGAGGGGAATTCAGTCTTTCTGTCGTTAAGCCCAGCCTGGGACAACAGCCGCGCGCCACAAGGCCGGCGTGCAGTAACTTTAAGCACTCACACAAAACTGGCCGACTGGTGGCGCTGTTTTGAGCAGGACCAAGAAATCTACGAAACGCGCAAACACATCTACACGGAGCGCCTGCTTGCCGCCGCCGAAACGGCCCTGCCCGGTTTGCGCAGCGCGGCTCAGCTCATCCTGCCGGGCACTCCTGTCACATTCCAACGGTTTACTCAGCGCAAATGGGGCTGGGTCGGCGGATTTCCCCAAACCGATCTGTTTCGCACTTGGGGGCCTCGCTTAGCTTCCAACTTGTGGCTGGTCGGCGACAGCATTTTTCCGGGCCAGTCGACAGCTGCGGTCGCACTGGGGGGCATGCGCGTGGCCCGCTCAATTTTGGCCGAACTTGGGGTTAAGACCAAAGATCCGGAACCCGCGTTCCGGGTCGCAGGCCGGAACGCCCGCTTACCGACGTTTTCGCCAAAGTAGATTTTTAGCTTGTCTTCCCAAAAGAGGGATATCAATTACAAACAGAGGGAACAAATGGCCAAGTCCGAGGCAGTCACAAACGCAAAAATTCAAAAGACGCTTCTCCCGTTAGCCCCGGCGGATTTACAAATCCATCGCAAAGACCGATACGACGGCAGTGGTTTTGATATCACCTTGTCGCAGTTTGCGCCGGAAGATGTGTCCCTCATTATCCAACTTTATCATGCTGTCAAGAGGGCTTATGATCTATGGCTATACATGGTCGACTCGCCCAACTTCAAGTTGCTTCGGCAGCAAATTGTATCACAATTTGGTTCGGAGCAGTTTCTATCTTCAGCTCGATCCATAGGGGCGGCCACGTATGCCTTGGGCAACTTTACCCCGGCTCTTAGAAAAATTATTCATGATATTCGGGGCGGCGCTCTGGTGATTTTGGCCGGTTATGCCAGTTTTGTCAAAGCTGCCGGTAAAGATGAGAGCATCGAAGAAGATATCCGGACTGCGATTCTGATGGCCCGGGACCACGCCAAGCTGATGCGCAACGCGATCGTTGATTTAGATCCTGCCGTCCGGCAGGCAGACGAAAGCGTGAAAATCCACTATATCACCGACTTTGTAAAAAAATGGCACGGTTCTATTTACAAAATTGCCGACAAAGCCGTTGACATCAGCGTGGATTGCACCTTCGCCGGCAGTATTACCAATCGCTGCCTTGAAACTTCCGCCATCGACCGCGTGTTGTATAACATTGTAAATAATGCGGCCCGATTTGCCGCAGATAATAAAATAATCTTGACCATCTTTCCGGTTGGAGAGGCATTGGTACGCTGGGTCGTCGAAAATGCGATCACTTCTGAACATGAGGCCTGGCTCAACGACGTAACCGGCTCTGACCTCAGCAGGCTCTTCTTCGGAGGCCTGACCCGGGGCGGGCATGGGATTGGTCTGTCCGGCTGTGCTGATTTTGTGGCCGCCGGCTTTGGCCTTAGCCCCGAAGAAGCCATTACTCATGGCTATCTTGGGGCCCGGATCATCGACGCTCGTTACTATGCCTGGTTCCACTGGCCCGTCTATAAATCAGAGACATCAAACAATGAACCTGTTTGCGAATGTAGTGACTAAGGAGATACCTTATCAGATAAAACCTTGACAAAATCACACTTTAACGCTTAAAATTAGACATAACTAAATATTAGACCAATAAAAGCTTAAAAGGAGAAGGGCAATGCTAGATAAAATAAAATCGCTTGTTTTAATGACGCTCGTCGGTGTCCTTATCGCCGTCAGTGTCACCCCCGCTCTGGCGGCGGCACCGGTTCAGCAAGATGACCTCACCATTGTGGACATCGCCGTCCAAGACGGAAACTTTACCACTTTGGTCAAGGCCGTTGAAGCAGCCGGATTGGTCGACACGTTGAAGGGTGAAGGCCCATTCACCGTCTTTGCTCCTACCGACGACGCCTTTGCGGCCCTGCCTGAAGGCACGTTAGACAGCCTCCTGGCCGACCCCGAGGCTCTGAAAGACGTGCTGCTGTACCACGTGGTTTCCGGCAAAGTATTAGCGGCTGATGTGGTCAACCTCGCCTCGGCCGATACGGTTCTGGGCCAACCTGTCAATGTTACCGTCGACGGCAGCGACGTGAAGATCAACGATGCCCAAGTCATTTCGACCGACATCGAGGCATCTAATGGAGTCATTCACGTGATCGACACGGTGCTCATACCGCCGTCTCTAGCCAGCGCGACCGGCACGCCGAAGGACTCGAAACTTCAACCCGAGCAGCCCCAGATGGATAATGATCGCAACAAAACTGATCGCCCGCACTACAACAAAAATCGTCAGACAAATCGTTACGGCTATCACAAAAATTATCGCCGTGGTCACGATGGTCGTAACTACTATAAGCGCCACAACTACGGCCGTAACTATTATTATGGAAAGCAGTACTCCGGCCCGAAGCACAATTATGGTTACGGCAAACAGTATAAGCGGAGTTACTACAACTACAAACCGCGCTATCGCTACAGCTACAACGGCTACTATCCCTACCGGCATGGGCACCGATATTACCGCTGAATTTATTTCAAGCGGATAATGACACAACACAGGTGTGACGTTCTCGTGGTCGGCGCCGGGCTTGCCGGACTAATGGCCGCAACCACTTTGGACAGGCAGGGGATGCAGGTCACCCTCTTGGATAAAGGGCGCAGTGTCGGCGGACGACTGGCGACCCGGCGCATTGGCCCGGGCCGAGCCGACCACGGGGCGCAATTTTTTACGGTGCGCCGGCCTACGTTTCAAGTATGGGTCGAGCAGTGGCTTTTTCAAGGGCTGGTCTATCGTTGGTCTACCGGCTGGGCCGGCGGCAGCCTGGCCTCCCCGGAACCGGATGGCCATCCGCGCTACGCCGTCCAAGGGGGGATGAACAGCCTGGCCAAACATCTGGCTGACGGGCTGGATGTTCGAGTTAAGACACAGGCGACGACGATCATATCCACCGGCAACGGCTGGCGGGTTAGAGATGAAGCGGGCCAATTTTATGATAGCCGGGCACTGCTGAT
>JBFGLD010000130.1:0-9549 GCA_041576335.1 Anaerolineae bacterium
ACCGGGATGTCCAGGGTCTCGGCTGTACGTCGGGCCTCCAAATCATAAAGAATTTCAAAATAGGAGCAAGTGACAATGACCAAGAGAATAATCACCACTATCGTTTTAATTGTGGTTCTTTTCCTAGCTCTGGCGGGCGTAGTCTACGCCGCAGGCAATATTGACGCCGCCAATAAATGGGCCTGGGGCGCCAACGTGGGCTGGCTCAACTTTAACCCCAGCCACGGCGGGGTCACGGTGTATGATGACCACCTGGAAGGGTACGCCTGGGCCGAGAATATCGGCTGGATTCGGCTGGGCACGGTTGAAAGCGGCGGCGCACACACCTACGCCAACACTGCCGCCGGTAACTACGGCGTCAATAACGACGGCAGCGGCAACCTGTCCGGCTACGCCTGGGGCGCCAATGTGGGCTGGATCAACTTCAATCCCACTCACAGCCAGGTCACCATTGACCCGGCCACCGGTGAATTTGACGGCTACGCCTGGGCCGAGAATGTGGGTTGGATCCATTTTAAGAACACGGGGGCCAATGCTTACGGCCTGCTCACCAGTTGGCGGGGCAGCAGTAGTTATATACTCTACTACTTCCCCTTCATCCACATAAAAGCAATGCCTTGAGGTGATAACCCATTATTGGTTATGAAAATCCTAAGCACGCCACGCAGCCACGTGATGGCGGCCCAACGTGGTATGCACCCGGCTGGCGCTCCGGGCCGCTAATTCCGGTCAGTCTTACCGGCGTAGGTTCGGGTCAGAGATCAGGTTTTCCCGCATCCGCGCCGGTGGGTAATGCTTTCGTTGGACGGCGACACACCTGTATAACTAGTGGTGATATCTCCAACGAAACATATCTACCAATCATAATAACATAATAAAATAATAGCAGCGCATGTGTCGAAAGTGGGCGATGGTGGTAGACTAGGTCAATATTGGTTCGCAGTTTTCTAGCGCGCGGGCCACGGCCCGCTGCCTTTTATCAATGCCCTCCAAGGGCCGGCGGGCCAAGTGATGCTTGAGGACTATAAATCCAATGAGCCTGCCAACCGCGTACACCAAATTTGACCCGACCAACCCGCCGCCGCCGCTGATGACGGGCGAACCCAACTCATTCGCCCAGAGAACAATGACTACGCGAATACCCGCCATCGTCCGGCAGGTGCTGGCCGACCACGCCGGCATGTATTCGCCCAAGATGACCGGGCAGCTGTATAGCCTCCACGACGAGTTGGTCGAAGACAAGCCCCTGCACCCGCTTGAAGATCCGGCTCCGGATAAAGATGCCTGGCTGGCGGCATGGGCGCCACACCGGGCCAAGAGTTGGCTCAATATCCCCTGGTATTTTGCCGAGGCTTACCTGTACCGCCGAATTATGGAAGCCGTGGGCCACTTCGGAGCCGGCAAGTGGGCCGGCCACGATCCTTTTTTGCCAAGCAAGCAGGCTGAGCTGGCCGGTGACACGGCCTGGCATGTGCTGCACTCAGCCTCAAGCCAAGCCGCCGAGAACTCCCTTGACAGTCTACGCAAGCTGCTGCACTTCGCGGTCTGGGGCAATCGGGTTGATTTGAGCTACACCCAGGTCGCCCAATCCACCGGGGGAAAAATTGCCCTGGAGCGGGAGCAGGGAAATTTATTGGTGGACGATACCCACACGGTGCTGGCTCATTTGGCGCCGTCGACGGCCGGTCGCCGCCTCGATTTCATCTGCGACAACGCCGGCACCGAACTGTTGACCGATTTGGCCCTGGTCGATTTTTTACTTAAATACCGCTGGGTCGAGCGAGTGACACTCCACGTCAAAGCCCACCCAACCTACGTCTCCGACACAACCGCGGCTGACATCGGCCTGACCCTGACCGCGATGAAGTCCAAGAATTCAGGCGACTTCACCGGCCTGGCCACCCGTCTAGAGCGTTTCTTAAATCAGAAGCAGCTGCTGATCCGGCCCGATTTCTTCTGGAACAGCAGCTGCTTTTTCTGGGAATTCTCTCCGGAACTGCGGGCGGATTTGGCCCAAGCGCACCTGGTCATCATTAAGGGTGATGCCAACTACCGCCGTCTGCTGGGCGACAGCCGCTGGCCTACGACCGTGCCGCTGATCGATGCTGTGCCTTACTTTCCGGCCCCGTTTGCGGCCCTACGCACCTTAAAGTCGGACCCCATCGTCGGCTTGCAGCCGGGTCAAGCTGAGGCGTTGGAACTCGAAGACCCGGCGTGGCGGGTCAATGGCCAACGGGGCATGATTCAGGCAGGCGTGAATTTCAAAAATCGCTCATAAGCCTCATCCCAGGCCGGGCGCTCCTGCGGCTCGAAGGTTTCGACCGGAAAAGAGCGACGCACGATCTGCCGTCCTTCGGTCAGCGAGCTTATGCTGCCCATAGCCAGCATTTGCATTAAGATGTTGCCGATGGCCGTCGCCTCAACCGGACCGGTAACCACCCGGCAGCCCGTAGCATTGGCCGTAAATTGATTGAGCAAACGGTTTTGGGTGCCGCCGCCAACAATGTGGACGACGTCGACCGGTCGCTTGCTCATTTCTTCCAGCTTCTCAACCACCCAGCGATACTTTAGGGCCAGGCTCTCTAAAGCACACCGAACAGCCGCCCCTATGCTTTCAGCAGGTGCCTGACCGGTACGCGTGCAGAAATCGCGCAGGCGAGCCGGCATATCGCCCGGCGCGAGAAACGAAGGATCATCCGGATCCACCAGGGCGGCAAACGGCCTGGCCTGGCCGGCCAACCGGGTGAGCTCATCGTACGAAAGCATTTCGCCTTGCTGAGCCCAGGTGCGGCGACTCTCCTGCACCAGCCACAAGCCCATAATATTCTTTAAGAGCCTGATAGTATGCTCGACACCGCCCTCGTTGGTAAAGTTGTAAGCCAAGCTTTTTTGGTCGATGACCGGCCGATCCGTTTCGATGCCCATTAACGACCAGGTACCGGAACTGATATAAGCAAACCTGCCGCGATCTGCCTCAGCCACAGGCACGGCGGCCACGGCGCTGGCCGTATCGTGACAGCCCGGTGCCAGCACAGGTAGTTCAGCCGTAAGGCCAACTTCAGCGGCAACTGCAGGCAACATCGGGCCTAACTTTGTGCCGGGCCGGATAATCTCCGGGAAAATGTGGGACGGTAGACCCAGTTTCTGGACCAGCGGCGCGGCCCACTGCCCGGTTTGCATATTCATACACTGGCTGGTACTGGCGATACTGTATTCGCTCGCTTTTTGGCCGGTGAACCAGTAGTTGAACAAATCCGGCATCATTAACATCGTTTCCGCTATGTCCAAAGCGGGCGATTTCTGCCGGGCCATCGCCAGCAGTTGAAACAGGGTGTTGATCGGCATAAACTGGATCCCGGTCTGCCTGAAAATCTCTTCTCGAGGCATGAGCTCAAAAGCGACCTCAAAGATACCGTCCGTACGGCTGTCGCGATAGTGATAGGGGCTGCCAATCAGATTTCCGGCTCGATCCAGCAGGGCAAAATCAACGCCCCAGGTATCCAAACCCACCGAAGCCAATTCAAGCCCCAGACCGTTGATCGCCTTGGCCAGGCCATGCTTCAATTCGCCAAAAAGACTCAATACATTCCAATGCAGCGAGTCGTGGATGCGGATTGGGCCATTGGGAAAGCGGTGAATTTCTTCCAGCGACAACCGCGCGCCATCAAAGCGTCCCGCTACGGCCCGACCACTCTCTGCGCCCAGGTCGAAGGCTAAAAAGTTTTTAGTTTCGCTCATAAATCTCGCCTTCTAAGAACTATATCTATCTACCGTACAGCGGCCCGAAATTGGCGCAGGCCCGGAAATCAGCCCCCTGCGGGTCCAGCGCCCCGAAAGCAGTCCAGGCGCTGGGCCGGAACATTCTCTCTTCAGGTACGTTATGCATATACACCGGAATGCGCAATATTGAGGCCAACGTAATCAGATCGGTCCCAATATGGCCGTAGCTGATAGCCCCGTGGTTAGCCCCCCAATTGTACATGACCGTGTAAACATCCCGGAACGGCCCGCTGCCGGTTAGGTTGGGCACAAACCAGGTGGTCGGCCAGGTTGGGTCCGTGCGCTCGTCTAGAACCTCGTGGACTTCGCCCGGCAGATCGACGGTGTAACCCTCGGCAATTTGCAGAGCCGGGCCCAGGCCGGCCACCAGGTTAAGGCGGCACATGGTCACAGGCATACCGCCGCGCGTGCGGAACCGCGTTGACCAGCCGCCGCCCCGGAAATATTCCGTCAGCGAGGTGTGCCAGGTGGTAGCGGCGAGGCATTTTTCAACCTCTGCGGGCCTGATTTCCCAGTAGGGCTTCAGCACCGGCTGACCATCACGAGAATGTTGGCCGGTGCCGTCGAGCGTGGCCGGCCCGGAGTTGATCAGGTGCAAAATGCCACCCTCGGCCCGCCCGGTCAACTGATGCCCGGTGACCCGCTTGACCGACTGCGGACTCCAGTAGGTGCGCACGTCGGCAAAAATTTGGGCCGTACCGCTCAACAGGTGTCCGAAGAGCATTGAAATACCGTTAAGGGCATCATTTTCGGTGGCCACGATATAGGGCTGGCGGATGCCGTTCCAGTCGAAGGAGGTGGTCAGAATTGCTTCCAGGAAATCGCCGTTGGGCAGATGGTCAGTCCACTGCCGCTGCCCCTGGAAGCCGGAGGCAATTGCGTTGCGGCCCAGCGCTTCTTCGCCATAGCCCATCGCCGCCAATCGGGGATTCCCGACCATCAAATCACGAGCAATTAAGGCCATCTTAACCGACGTGGCCCAATCTTCATCTTTTTGGGACCGGCTGCGTTGTTTTTCAGGGGGATTGTAATCTTTTCCTTCGGGACAATTTTCTTTAACCCAGGCCAGGGCCCGTTCGAATTCTTCTTTGTCGTAAATCTCCTCGTGGATACGGCGCACGAACTCAACCATATCGATCGTTTCAACCCGCATGCCCAGAAATTTCTCAAACAGCGGCTGATCGACAATAGAGCCGGCAATGCCCATCGACACGCCCCCCATGGCCAGGTATGATTTACCACGCATGGTCGCTGCCGCTAACCCGGCCCGAGCAAACTGTAGAATCCGTTCCCGGACATCGGCCGGGACGGAGGTATCGCCCGCATCTTGGACCTCCCGCCCGTAGATACTAAAGGCCGGCAAGCCTTTTTGATTATGAGCGGCATTGACCGCCGCCAAATAAACCGCACCGGGGCGTTCGGTGCCGTTGAAGCCCCAAATCGCTTTGGGCATGTAGGGATCCATATCCATCGTTTCCGACCCATAGCACCAGCAGGGTGTCACCGTCAGTGAAACGCCAACGCCCTCCTTCTTGAACTTCTCGGCGGCCTGCGCGGCCTCGGCCACGCCCCCAATCGTGGTATCGGCAATAACGCACTCGACCGCCATCCCGTTGGCATGGCGTAGGTTTTCGGTTAGTAGATGGGCTACTGATCGAGCCATAGCCATAGTCTGCTCTTCCAGCGACTCCCGCACACTGCCCAGGCGGCCGTCGATGGTCGGCCTGATGCCGATCTTGGGCATGTCGCCCACCAGTCGATTTTCGGGAGGGTTCATTTGAATATTTCTTACGTTTGCCATGAAGTTTTCCTTGAATTGTAAGTTAACGGCGACGCAGTTGGCGCAGCACTTTCATTACATCATTCTCACCTCTTCCAAAATAATCGTACAGACGGCGATACTTGGCGTAGAGGGTATTGTAAGGTTCAACATTGTCGGGCTTGGGCTGATATACCTTTGCCGGCGGCGGGGCCATATGCGCTGCAGCTTCGGCCAAATTGTCGTAGCCGCCGCCGGAACGACCGGCAGCGACGGCCCCCAGCATGGCCGCTCCCAGGGCCGAAGCTTGATCCGATCCTGCAACCGATATGGCGCGCCCGGTTACATCGGCATAAATCTGCATGAGGAAGCTGCTTTTGGCTTGGCCGCCGCCGGCTACAATCGACTCGACCGGCACCCCCTGCTCGGTAAAGGTCTCAATAATAATGCGGGTACCAAAGGCGGTCGATTCGATAAGCGCGCGATAGATATCCTCGGCCCTCGTGGCCAGGGTAGCCCCCAGCAGCAGGCCGCTCAAATCGGCATCCATTAATGTCGAGCGATTGCCGTTCCACCAGTCAAGCGCCAGCAATCCGTGCTGGCCGGGACGCTGATCGCCAGATTTTTGAGCCAGCAGATCGTGCAGCGACAGCCCGCGTTTGGCTGCCTCATTATGGTAGACCGGCGGTACGGCGTGAGCCAAAAACCAGGCGAAAATATCGCCGGCCCCGGCTTGACCCGCCTCATAGCCGAACAGACCCGGCACGATCCCATCCTCAACCACGCCCGCAATACCTTCGGCCAAAACCTCTGCCTCAGCCATAAGCAGATGGCAGGTAGAGGTGCCCATAATCATAAACATGGTTCCCGGGCCGGTAACGCCGCCCCCTGGCGCTGCGGCGTGCGCATCGATAATCGGTGCGGCTACAGGCGTACCTTCAACCAACCCCAACCGGCCGGCCCACGCTGCCGACAAGCCACCGACGCGCCGGCCCGGAGCCACGACCGGGCCGGCAATCTTCCGGCTGTAGAGATTGGCTAAGTCGGGATTGAGGGCCGCCAAGAATTCCGCCGAGGGGTAACCATCTGCTTTGTGCCAGGTACCTTTATAGCCCGCCGCGCAGGCATTGCGGGCCAATTCGCCGGTAAGCTGCCACACCACCCAATCCGAGCCTTCAACAATATAGGCTGCTTCGGCATAAATGTCCGGCGCTTCTTCCAATAACTGTAACGCTTTTGGGATCAGCCACTCTGACGAGACTTTGCCCCCATAGCGGGCCAACCATTTTTCACCCTGCTCCTCCGCCACCGCGTTGACCCGATCAGCATGGGGTTGGGCCGCGTGATGTTTCCACAACTTAGCCCAGGCGTGCGGCCGATCCTGATATTCCTCACGCATGTGGAATGAGGTCCCATCGGCCGTGGTAGGCAATACCGTACAGGCGGTGAAATCAAGGCCAATGCCAACCACATCCGACCGATCAACGCCGCTTTCCCCCAGGACGCCGGTAACGGTTGCCTCCAGCGTCGCCAACCAATCCGAAGGATTCTGGAGAGCCCAGTCGTGCGGCAGGGCCTTTTCGCTCTCAGGTAACTTCTCATCGATTACGCCGTCGGGATATGGCTCGACAATCGTCGCCACGATTTCGCCCGTGGCCAGATTGACCAGTACCGCCCGAGCGGACTCGGTACCAAAATCAAGACCAAAGGTATATTTACTCACGATTTTCTCCTCTTATAAGGTTTTTCGCTCCAAGGGAAACAAGAATTCCCGGTTATAGTCTGGACTGTGTAATTCAGAAAAGCGTTTCACGGGGTATCTTCCAACGTGGCGCCTGTCCGGCTGGGATCAAATAAGTCCGGCCAGGCCGTTTCAAGATTGTATTTGGCCCCACGCAGTTCAGCCCGCCCTAAATCGGCTCCACGCAGATCGGCCCCGACCAGGTCGGCCCCAAAAAGCTTTGAATCGCGCAGAACCGCGCCGCGCAAATCAGCCTTGGCCAGGTTGGCATTGGCCAGATTTGCCCAACGAAAATTGACCTGGCTCACATTAGCCCGCTGCATATCTGCCCCCGTCAAATCGGCCGCGCTTAAGTCAGCCCCACGCAGCTCAGTATCCTTGAGGTCCGCTTCGCGTAAATCGGCATCATACATATAGGCCCCACTCAAATTAGCTTGGCTTAGGTTAGCTTTGCTTAGGTTAGCCCCGCGCAGATCCGTTTTGCTTAGATTGACACCCCGTAAATCAGCTCGAAACAGGTTGGCCCGGCTTAGATCAACGTCGCTTAGGTTTGGCGTATCACCTTTACTGCGGGCCGTTTCAACAATTTGTAGAATCTGTTCCTGCGATAGATCTGTACTCATATAATTACCTCGTTCCCCTCAAACTGTACGGATGTAGCTAATGGCTATCGTCTTAAGGCTACAGGTCGCTGCCATAAGTCGGGTCGCTCCTGCTGAATCCAGCGCAGGGTCGCCGCTTGAAAACCGGTGCCACCGGGCTGCCGGCAAGTTTGATCAGGCACTCGGCCCTAACAAGGTTGGTGATTTCCCGCACCTGGTCCTGGCTGGGCTGGGCCGGCCAAATGACAGCCGGGTTAAGCAGCCGTGTGGCCTTATCTAACAGCACGGTGCCATGCATTTGCCCGGAGAGACCGATCGCAGCAACCGAGCGTGATGCGTCTTGAACCGCGCCCAGGGCTTGTCGAACCGCACTGGCTGCAGCCTGCCACCAATCTTCGGGATGCCGCTCGGGCCAGGTTGGGTAGGGGCGATAAATGGGATACGCTGCACTTCCCCGACTAATAATTTGACCCGTTTCTGTCGTGAGCAATACTCTGACCACGGAGGTCCCCAGATCAATGCCGAGCACGTATGACATAAGAAATAATTTTGTTCCAGTTAAAAAGCCCATCAGTGGATAGCAATCTTGACCGCTTCTTCTACATCAACATGGCCAAACCGAAAATCCCGCATGAGTTGATGGACCCCTTTGATATATCGCACGGAACCGGATAAAGCCCGGATCACGATACTATGCGTGGTCACGCCGCCTTGACGATCGTAGTGGATCCCCTCCAGGAAAGGACCGTCTGTGACGCCGGTCGCGGCAAAAAAGGCATCACGAGCTTTGAGCAGATTATCCAAGGTCAGCATACTGTATGTCTCATCGCCCAGGGCCATCTCAAGGTTCTTTTTTTCCGCGTCGCTTTGGGGCGCGCACATGGCTTGCATACCGCCCCCCAGGGCTTTGACGGCAGTGGCGGCGATCACACCTTCCGGCGTGCCGCCAATGCCCATTAAGATGTCCACGCCGGTGCCGGGAATCGCAGCCATCAACGCGCCTACCACGTCGCCATCGGTATGCAGGGAAATGCGGGCCCCGGCTGCCCGAATTTCGGCAATCAAATCCTGATGACGAGGTTTATCCAGGACAAAGACGGTCAACTCGTTGATGCGCCGTCCCAGAGCCCCGCCGATGCGATGCAAATTATCGGTGGCCGACAGCGTAATATCGATGGCCTGCCTGGCCGCCCTTTCGACTACGATCTTATTCAAGTAGAGGGACGGGCCGGGCTGCCACATGCTGCCGCGCTCGGCGATAGCAATTACCGAGATGGCATTGGGCCGTCCGTAGGCCAATAGCCCCGTTCCTTCAATCGGGTCCACGGCGACGTCTACTGCCGGCGCGCGTCCATTGCCAACCTGCTCACCATTGTACAGCATCGGGGCTTCATCTTTTTCACCTTCTCCGATGACGATCACGCCATCCATCTCGATGGTCTCCAAGACAGAGCGCATGGCATCTACCGCGGCCTGATCACCCGCTTCCTTGTTTCCCAAACCCATATAGTGGGCTGCCGAGAGTGCGGCTGCTTCAGTGACACGTACTAAATCCATACCTAGATTTCGATCAGGCTTTTTAGTCATTGACATATTCCAATCACGGGCAGTTCACAATATTGACGATGAACCACCGTCTATTATTTCAACGTATGTATCCTCTCAAA
>JBFGLD010000131.1:0-9547 GCA_041576335.1 Anaerolineae bacterium
TCCGCTTTACCTGGCAATCACTGCGCGACAGTGGAATTTGGGCTCCTGGCTTTAATCTGATTCGAGATATAGAAACACCCGACCCGCTAACCGCCATCGTTCACTATCGCGAGTATTACCCGGGCTATTTACTGCAGTTCGGGGGAATGGGTACCGGCGTTCTCCCCGCTCACCACTGCGGTCCAACGGATCAAATGCTGGTGTGGGACTGCAATTTCGACCCGGTCAGTACCGGTCCCTTTGTGTTGGCGCAGTGGATTCCCGGAGTGCGTCTCGTTTTTACGCCCAATCCCAATTATTTCTTCCTCGACCGTCCTTCGGCCTCGCAATTAGTTCTTGATATTCAACCCGATCCGGACTTTCGACGGCGCAGCCTGGAACGAGGCAGTGGTCACCTTGATCTTTGGCCCGAAGGACAATCTCTCAGACGGATGGAAGACAGTGGGACTATCACAGTTGTTAAAACCGATCCGCCTCGCTTCGTGCTGCGGTTGGTTCCGAATTTTGCGACCCCAGGCAGCCCGGGGTCCGGGTTACCACATCCTGCCCTGGCGAATGATCAAGTTAGGCGAGCCATTCGGCTGGCGATCGAGGCCGGTCGTATCAACGCAGAGGTCTTCGACAACCGCGGCAAATTGGTTGACACCGAGCTTTTCCAACTTGACTGCGACATTCCGCCTTTTGAATACAACCCCGGCCTGGCTGCCGCTCTGCTTGATGATGCCGGTTGGGTCCTGGCCCCGGACGAAACCGTTCGCCGCTGTCGCGGCTGCAGTTCTGCTGAAGAGGGGACACCGCTGTCTCTAACCAGCTATACCTACGTTGAGTTTGGGGATCAACTCATTAAGGCCCATCGTCTTATTGCAGAAATGCTGGCCGAGATTGGCGTTGATTTACAGCGGCAAATCGTTGAGGGCGGCAAGTTGTGGGATACCTGGGAAAACAACGGCATCGAAATCCGGGGCAACTTCGATTTGGACTTTTGGGACGATGGCTACTATGGGCTCGATCCAACCATCTATTTGGCAAACTATTTTGATCCTCGAGCTATTCCCACTCGCGATAATCCGATAGCGGGGCTGAATGTGAGCAGGTATCGAAATCCGGATCTGATTGAAGTATTTGACGCCTTAAACACGCCAATACCCCCCAACCGACGCCGGGTGCTGTTGTGTGAGCTGGCCACTACCCTATACCAAGATCTCCCTCAAATTCCACTATTAGCCCTGCCTGACCTGTATGCCGTTAACATCGATCTGGAAGGAGTTTCACCTCATATCTACGACACTATCACCTGGAATGCAGGCGACTGGCGGTTGGTAAAACCTATAGATAATTAGCGAACTGTCTATGTTAAATTGAGAACGATAAGAGACGTGGCATACAATTTCACTAACCCTCAAATCCTATTTGATAAAGGACTAAATTAGGCAATACTGCACGGAATTGTAGCCCGGCGAATTGATCCTATGCAACCGGCCGTGGTTAGCCTGGGCGAGGTGCACGGCGGCACGACGAGTAATGTTATCCCGGCCCAGGTTTACCTGCACGGCACCTTGCGTAGTTGCGCTGCAGAGGTGCGCGAACAGTTGATAACTGAAGTGGAACGCGCCCTGACCGTGGTTCGCTCACTCGGGGGTGATTTTCGGCTTGAAGTCGAGCGCGGCTACCCGGCCGGGTGGAATGACGCGACCGTGAATAGTTGGCTGAGCGCCGTTAGCACCGACTTCTTGGGTGCTTCAGCAATTAATGAGGAACCCATCGGCATGGGTGCCGAGGATCTCGCTTATATGAGCCAATTAGCCCCAGGTGCTATGATTATGATCGGTGCCGCTCTAGCTGATGGCATTTCGCGCGGCCACCATACCGAAATTTTTGATATTGACGAGCGATCGTTGAGCCTTGGGGCGGCTATTTTGGCCGAAACCGCTCTTCGTTTTCTTACCGGTGAAGTTTCACTTTAGTTCGTTTTTCTCGGCCGGTGAAATAAACCTTCTCAATACAAGGGCATAGGCCGGGCGCAGCCGGTGCCCGGCATGTGCTGCACCGCTCGGGTATATTTATTTCAGGGCCAAGGACTTTACAAGAAATTTTTTATATTACCAGGAGGTAATGAGTGCCAACATCGCAAGACATTATTGACAAACTCGTCCAACGTTTCATAGAATTAGTAGATCGAAGTGCGCCGATCGAACCGGTCGCCGCACTGGCCCCCGACTTAACCGTCGAAGAAGCCTATCGAGTGCAGAAGGCTATCGTCGATAAACTGGTCGCACGGGGAGACAAAATTGTGGGGAAAAAAGCGGCAGCAACAAGCAAAGCCCTCCAAACGTCGCTGGGACTCAGCGAACCCGCTTATGGACACCTTTTTCAAAGCCAACAGGTAGCGGACGCGGGTACAATTCCTATTACCGAGCTTATCCGGCCTGTGGTTGAATGTGAAATCACTTTCCGCCTTAGTCGGAGCCTGACCGGCCCAAACATTACCGCTGACAATGTAAAGGCCGCAAGCGAGTCGGTGGTCGCATCGCTGGAGATTGTGGATTTTCGCAGCCCAACATTAAAACCGAGCATGCTGGAGCTGTTGTCGTACAATGCTTTCGCCGCGCGGTTTGTATTGGGTACAACACCCGTTCCGGTTGCTAATCTCGATTTGGTTAACCTCGCGGTTACGCTCACAAAGAACGGGCAGCAGGTCGCCTCCTCAACGGGGGCGGCTGTAATGGGCAATCCGGCCGCGTCGGTCGCCTGGCTGGCCAACAAGGTAGCCCAACATAACGCCGAGCTCAAGCCCGGCGAGATTATTCTGTCCGGTACGTTGACACCGCCTGAACCCGTACAAGTGGGGGACCACTTTGAAGCGTTTTTTGAAAAAATCGGGTCGGTCTCGGTTCGCTTTACATGACCCGATGCCAGAATAGTGACCGACAGTGGCAGCAAGGCAACACTATCTTCGCCCGCTTGGTTGAGATTTTAGGCGCTGCCTTCTAACCGACCTGCGGCAGCCAGTCTTCTGATGGCGCTTCCGTCGGCAAGCTCTTTTCCGCACCAATCAAACTAATCAGCACATCACCTGGTTGTGGATTGGGCCGCTTATCTGTCGTAAACACGGTTAAGTTACCGATAGCATCGATCAGGAAGAGGGGCATACCGCTCTCCCCATACAGGTTCCGAAAGTCACTGTATCCAAATTTTTCCGTCATATCGGTTTTTTTAATTACGGAACCGTTTTCGAAGCGCTGGGTTAAGTAAGCGTACGTTGCTTTCGTATCGAACAGAATCCGGCCCCGCAGCGGCGGAGAGACAGTTTCTTTACGATTACTTTCTGCCTGCTTGGGTGGAAGTTGGTACAGTTCGGCCCGATTAAATACTTCGGCAAAGTGTAATGTAGCCAGCGAATTCACTTCATCATTTGGCGACACGGCCAAAATGCGACCAAGACTTCCCAATTCGATCTCATCGAGAATGTAATCTGATAAAATACTGGCAAAAAAGGTGGGCAAGCCGGCCAGCCGGGCTGCGTTGATGTTTGCCCGATCCGTATCAACCAGCAAGACCTGTAGGCCTTCTGCTTGCAAGGTGGAGCCAATCTCCCGAGCCCAGGGGTGAGCACCCACTATTAGCACGCCCTGCGGATTGGGGTGGGCCACACCTAACCACCGTCCGACCGGGGCAGCACTGAGCCCATAGATAGACACCGTTCCCACAATCACTAAGAACATTTCCGGAACCATGACCTCAGCTTGGGCTAAGCCTGCCTCTTCGGAGAGTTCCAGGGCAAATATAGCCGTTACAGCTGCTGCAACGATACCACGCGGTGCCATCCAGGATAAAAACAGTTTTTCTTGCCATTTCAGACCTGACTTCAGAGTTGCCGCCCATACCGAAACCGGTCGAATAATCAGCACCAAAACAGCCAAAAAAATGAGACTTGTCCAACCCAGATGGGCCAAAACAGCTAAATCCAGCCGCGCCGCCAGAATGATAAACAGGCCGGATAGTAACAGCACCCCCAGATTTTCTTTGAACTCAATAATATGCTTGATGCTGACTGCTTTTTGATTGGCCATAATTATGCCCATGAGCGTCACCGTAAATAGGCCGGATTCTTGTTGAACCATGTTGGAGGCGGTAAACGCGCCCAGGGCAACCATGATCGTGACGGAAGTTTGGAGATAGTCGGGGATCCAGTACCGTTTGAGCATTTGGATGAGCAGCCAGATGCTGATCCCACCAAGAATTAGGCCGGTCGCAATAGTTAGAAATAGGTTGGCCACAATCGTCGCCGTTGTTTCTTGAAGTCCACTAACAAGGGTCGCTTCAAATACTAAAACGGCCAGAATTGCGCCGATAGGGTCATTTACAATACCCTCCCACTTTACAATCGAGCTTACTTTACTCACCACCCGAACCTCTCTCAAAAGCGGGATGATGACGGTTGGACCGGTCACGACTAAGATGGCCCCAAACAGCAGCGCCAGCGGCAAGGCGAGTTCCAAAATATAATACGCCGCCGCCGCGCTCATGATCCAGGTAAGCAAGCCACCAATGACGATCATATTGCGAACAATGTGACCGGTTGCGCGCAGATCATTCAGCCTTAGGTTCAAACCGCCTTCAAATAAGATTATCGCCACCGAAGCCGATACAATTGGAAAAACAAGATCTCCGAGAAGTTCATCCGGATCCAGAAAGCCGGTGATCGGCCCGGCCACAAAGCCAAAAATCAACAATAACAAAATAGAAGGCAGGCCTACCCGCCAGGCCAACCATTGAGCAGCAATTCCAATAATGATGATACTGGTGACGCTGAGCAGAAGCTGTTCGGTCAATCGAGATCTCCTTCCAAAAGAAAGTTAAGCTATAGGCAGTAATAATCGCGTTCAACAAATTCTTGCTTATATTTTAGCAGTATCTATTGAAGCCTTAAACGCCAATATTGGCAAATGGAAAACGATTTTTGGGAACCTCAGCTGCAAACGGCCATACTTCGTCGGAGAGAATTTTGAAAACCCAGATTGTTAGCTTATCATAACGGCGCTAATTCGTTCTTGCCGCAAATCTATAGGGAGTGTAATCCGTGGTGCCCGAGCTGGGTGTCTATCGTAGATCTCGGATCGCGCTTCTGGCTTGGTCGTAAGTTCGGCCGAAGAAACGAAACGCTCAACTAATCGCAGAGGAATGCCCCGGGCTGCTGCATTCTTCAACAAAAGCGAATACTGCCGGCAAACGCTTTTTTGCTGCGCCCAAAGGCCAAAAGTGAGGATCTGCGTGAAAAACCATAAAATTTCGTTGAGCAATGTGAGCCATACCTACTCGATAGTAGCCCGAGACCGGGACACCGGAGAACTGGGGGTAGCCGTTCAATCTCATTGGTTCTCCGTTGGTTCACTTGTTGCCTGGGCAGACGCAGGGGTAGGCGCCGTGGCTACCCAAGCACTCGTCAACACGTCGTTTGGACCGCGAGGGTTAAATCTGTTGCGAGAAGGCAGATCAGCCCCTGAGGTGGTTGAACAACTGCTGCAGACAGATGACGGCAGAAACGTAAGACAGGTGGCTGTGATCGACTCTAAAGGGAGGGTAGCCGCACACACCGGCTCGCAATGTATTGCGGAAGCGGGGCATATTATAGGCGACGATTTTTCGGTCCAGGCCAATCTCATGCTCAATGACACAATTTGGCCGGCCATGGCTGCGGCCTTTGAACGGTCTGAAGGACCCCTCCCCGAACGAATGGTCGTCTCATTAGAAGCAGCCCAGGCTGCTGGCGGTGATATCCGCGGTAGACAATCAGCGGCACTTTTGGTGGTCAAAGGGCAAGCTACGGACCAGCCTTGGATAGATCGAGCCATCGATTTGCGGGTTGAGGATCATCCGCAGCCCGTGCTGGAATTGAAGCGGCTGCTTCAAGTTTTCAGAACTTATGAATTTATGAACCAGGGTGATGCGGCCTTAGAGCGGGATGATGCGGACAGCGCCTTAAGCGCCTATCGCACAGCAGCGAGTAGGCAGCCGGATAATCTTGAAATCAAATTCTGGTATGCTGTCTCCCTGGCCAATACCGGCAAAGTCGCCGAAGCGCTGCCTATCTTCAAAGAAATTTTTGGGCTGGATGAAAATTGGGCCATCGTTGTCGAACGCTTACGGCCGGCAGGCTTGTTAAATATCAATGAACAAGAGTTTGAGCTTATCAGGTCGCAGCGAAGCTGACATGGCGATCATGTTGCAAGACAGGCGTGTATTCGGGTTGCCATATAGAGTTACAGCCAGCGCTGACATTGGAGTATGAGCATGTCTGGTCAAAATGAATCAGCTGCTGACGGAAGCTTTATGATCAATTGGCTACTTATGAATGTCGCCGGATTGGTCATCGGCATGACTCTCCGTCAATTTGTCTTTCAGCTTGCTTTCGGACTCGTCGGCGGTGGCCTAATGGGAAAAGCAGTCGAAGGCGCCGTGATTGGAACCGTAATTGGCGCGGGGCAATTCTATGCCCTACCCTCGCAGATTCATCGCAGCAAAGGGTGGATCATAGCCAGCGCGATCGGCTGGGCCGTCGGCTGGAGCCTGGGTTGGCGAACTGCATGGCAGCTGTTTGGCGGCTTTAGCACCGTTTTTGGGATTGTTGGCGCTATGTCCGGAATTTTTACCGGGGTGTTCCAGTGGCTAATTTTGAGACGCCAACTCTCTCAGGCCGGCTGGTGGATTTTAGCCCCGACCATCGCCTGGGGCGTTGGCCTGGCTGCGGCCATGGAAATCAGAGGCGTATTCGGCTGGGTTTTGGCCGGCGGGATTGGCGGTGCTGTAACGGGGGCCTTGCTCTTCTGGCTATTACGGCGCTCACCCATCGCCGATAACATTCAATCAAAGCCCTCCTCTGATTTCTCCGGCGGTTAAATACCGTAGGCATATACCGCTATGAACTATTCTAATTTGGACAGTCCTGGACAAAAACCGCACTTGGATCGCACCACCTTAACCGATGTCATCGATCTGGCCCTGTGGGCCGGGCAGCTCTTGATGCAGCACGGCGCTGAAAGCCAGCGCGTCGAAGAAACGGTTCACCGCTTAGGCACTGCTCTTGGCGGCGATTGGATGGATGTTTTTGTCTCGCCGAACGCCATCATTGTCACCACCAGTCTTGGCACCGGCGAGTTTCGCACCAAGATCCGGCGGGTAATTCTCAGAAATGTTAATATGGCTGTTGTGGCGGAGGTAAGCCGGCTTAGCCGCCGGGTGGTGAATGGTGAATTGAATCGCTTTCAGGTACGAACGGAACTGCAGCGGATCGCAACGATGCCTCCTTTTTACAACCGCTGGCTCGTTGTCCTTATGGTAGGCCTGGCCTGTGCCGCCTTTAGTCGACTTTTTGGCGGTGATTGGATCATTTTTGGCATTACCTTTGGCGCTGCCTCAGTCGCCATGTTTACTCGCCAAGAACTGACTAAGCGCCATTTCAATGCGCTTATGGTCGTGATCGTCACCGCTTTTGTGGCCGGTCTGCTGGCCGGCAGTGCCGCTTTTTTCCAGCCGGCCGGCCAATCACGCCTTGCCATAAGCGCGTCGGTACTCTTGCTGGTGCCCGGAATTCCCCTGGTCAACGCGGTAGAAGATCTGATCCAGGGCCATCCCGTGGTTGGGCTGGCCCGTGGTTTTTCCGGTGCTTTGATTTTACTGGCAATTGCATTGGGGCTGCTTCTGGCCCTTAGCCTGACCGGCGTGGGAGGGTTATGAACCTATCCGCTTCCTTCTGGCTTTTGCTTCAGGGGGCGCTCTGGTCGGGGCTGGCCTCGACAGGGTTTGCTCTCCTTTTTAACGTGCCCCTGCGCACGTTACCCGCCTGTGCTTTTTGCGGCGCGGCGGGATATCTCATTCGCACCACGGCGGTGCAGCTCGGTTTGGGTATAGAGGCAGCGACATTGGCCGGGGCCACCGGAGTGGGTTTGTTGGGCAGTCTGTTTGCGCGGTATTGGCGGATCTCCGTACCGGTCTTCACCGCCCCGGGCGTTATTCCCTTGATCCCCGGTACATTTGCCTTTAACACCATGATCGGCCTGCTGAACTTAGCCACTGCCGGTCCGAACGTAGTAGCTGCGCTTTTGCAGGAAACAATCGTTGATGCGGTCAAAACAGCCCTCATCCTGGGCGCAATTGCCAGCGGTCTCGCGGCCCCGTCCTTACTGTTTCACCGACCGCCGCCCGTCGTTTGAGACTCACCTGGCCCCGTTTCCATATTGACCACCGGACCGTTTGGGAGTAAAGCGGGGCTCAGTTTGTTGCATACCGCATTAGCGGTGTCTACGCCTCGTCGTGCCTAAAACGTGGAATATGCCGCGGCCTTACCCAACACGTGCCGCGTAGCAATTTAAGAAAATTGCGGCAAATACATTTTCGCAAGTGCCGCACACCAGCAAATCGTTGCGTCCGATTACGGACTGCTTATTCCCTCGCTCGCCAGAGTTCAGCGGTCATGATCGATTTATCAACCACTTCGTCATCAAATACCGGTCGTAATCCTCGAACCCATTTTTTCGGTAAAAATTTTGGGCCATTACATTCGGTCGCTCCACTTCGAGATGAAGCGCATTTACGCCCAGCTCACGACACGTCTCTTCCACCAGGGCAAGCGCTTTGGTACCGATACCCCGGCCTCGGTAAGGTTCTTGCATATAGAGTTCATCTACGAATGCATCACAGCCGTGATACTCTAAACTGTAGCCCAGGGTTAAGACAATGTAACCAAAGGGCCGATTGTGGTCCAGCATAAGCCAAATACGCCCAAACAACGGCTTAGCCAGCAGATTTGCCACGGCCGTAACGGCCTGTTGCCGGTCAAAAAATTTGCCCGGAGGTGGGTTATCAGACTCAAATAGCTCGCGCATAAAGCCGACCACGGTTTCAATGTCACTCATTCGGGCAGCTTTGAACGATATTTTCATCAACAGCTCCACAATGCTATTTGTTCCGGGCCGCGCTTGCCAATCGACTTTTCGATAGATGAGCCGCCAGGTTTCTGAAGATCAATTTAGGCCAATCCCTCCGGCTCAAACCCAATTCACACCTGTGTGTGTTATACTGCAAATGTCAGCACCGAATTTTGTACGTTAACTCCGGAATGATTTGTTTACTTCACCTTTGAGGTAAAACAACCCGATAACTTATCGTTCTGCGGAACGAACTTCTCAACAGGGCCTAACTTAGAGTTCTTTCAAAAATTTTGATTCCAATATTGTGATCTACGTCGTCATTCATAGATCCTGCTATTTACTGGTCAAAACTGCCACAGGTATGGAGACTACACCATGTTGAACACTATTACCGAACCCACTATCTTGCTGCGAAAAGTAAACTATATTTTGCTGACAGGCCTGTTCATGGCCGTGCTAAGCCTCCTGGCCTTATCGCCGCCGGCGGCATATGCCCAGACTGACTGCAATGCTGTTGTCGGCACATCTCAAGATCAGTGCGAGGCCCTGGTCACGCTTTATAATAGCACGAATGGACCGAAATGGTTTGACAGCCCGGCCAACAAATGGAATGTGACCAA
>JBFGLD010000132.1:0-9483 GCA_041576335.1 Anaerolineae bacterium
GATAATATTAGCAACATTTCTAGGAGCGTTAAGTAGCCTGCTGATTTTTATGCAAGCCCAAGCCCAAATCGACGCCTTTACCTATTTCATTCCGTTTCCGGCCGACCGGCTCGACGATCTGTTTGATATTGCCAACAGCGATAACAACTTCGTCGACGACAACATCGTGACCACCATTTCCATCGCCAACCAGAGCAATGGCGTCACAATCTTCTACGACCATTGGGAAGACGGTTTGGAGGTCAATTTGAGCGCGCCGGTTCAAGCCAGCACCCAGGTCTGGGGCGATAATAACCCGGCCAACGGCATTCCGCCCGGCTTTGCCACAGATGTGCTTAATGCCGGCGACATCATTACCCTCCGCAGTATCGTCGCTCTGCCGCGCGACCAGGCCCAAATCTTTTTTGACGGCGGGGATAAGCTCACCGCCCTGGGTGGCAGCCTGGCCGTCAGCCTGGCCACCTGGCCGGAGAGCGCCAGCACCCTGTTTGCCGGGGCCTGGGCGCTGTTGGCCACCGGTGATTGGGGTACGGAATACATTGTTCCGGTGGGCGTGGATCTGTTCGGGACCGGGCCGGGCCAACGATCGGCCTTTGGCGTGGTCGGGGTCAACGTTCAGGCGGTTGCGGATAACACCGTCGTCCAGCTTGACCTAAACGCGGACGGCACGTTTGAAACAACAGTGACCTTGAATGATGGCCAACAGTTTACCGACACCGGTGGGAGCGCCACCACCGGCGCGCAGATCGTGGCCTCGAAGCCGGTCCAGGTCCATCTCTTCACCGGAAACCCGACGCCGGGCGTCAATTTTGAGGCCCGCGCTTACACGTTGGGCCATCGCGGTCTGTGGAGCGGGGACAACCTCGCCTCCCGCAGTTCTGATGGCGACCACTGGCTCTACAATCCGCATTCCACTCCGCTGACGGTCAGGGCGGTGACCTCGAGCACGGTGACGACGATCACCATTCCGGCGCTGAGTACGACCCAATTCCCCACGGGCACGCTGAGCAGCGTCACGGGGGTGCGCTTCACCTCGGTAGACGGGCGAGATTTCGAAGGCCTGACCGCCCTGGATGAACTCAGGGACCAAGATTGGGGTTATGGTATGCTGCCGGTCAGCTTTCTGACCACCCAGGTTCTGGTCGGTTGGGCGCCCGGCAATAATCGGGAACCACCCAGTCCTGACCCGACTATTCCCGGCTCCAACGGTTTCGAGTCGCGCGTTTACGTCACCGCGCTGACCACGACCACGCTCAACGTGGATTACGATATTGATGGCACGGTCGATGCCACGTTTCCCATCACCCCTCTGTTTGAAGTGGATATTGTCGATCCGAATGACTTTGATATGACCGGCGCCTATCTTTTTACCGGCGATGGCACGCCGTTTATGGCCGTCTGGGGCCAGGACGAGAGCGCCCCGATTGCCGAACCCTCCATCGACGTGGGCACCGGTCTGGTGCCCCTGGCCTCGCTGGCGGTCCAAAAAACGATCAGGCTGATCGACGATGCCGACGGCAGCGGTACCATCACCTGGGGTGATACCGTTCGATTTCAGATATTTGCATTGAATAATACCAACTTCCTGCTCGATCCGGTGGTCATATCCGATACGCTCTCCGCCAGCGTGACTTACCTGACGACGACCAGCACCCTCCGCGGCGCTCCCATTCCCGATGATGCCCCGCCGCGGACACCGTTTCCCTTTGACGAGGGCGGATTCTTGATCCCGGGCGGGCTGGCGCCCCAAGAGGTCGTGATCGGTACATTTGAGGCGCGGGTGAATGAAAACGTCGATAGTATCCGGAATGTGGCCGAAGTGGATACGCCGGTGGCCCCGCCCACTAACCCCGCCGAGATCGAGGTGCCTGTGGAGGTGCCGCGCCTGGCCCTGGGCAAACTGCTGCTCGATCCACCCGGTGGGGTGGCCAATCGCGGCGACGTGGTTACCTTTATCAAGACGATTACGAATACCGGCAACCTCACCATCACCACGCTGCCGCTGCGCGATGAATATAATCCCAACCACCTGACCTATCGCCAGGCTGTCCCTGCGCCGGATCTGGTTACGCCCGGCGTTGTTACCTGGAACGACCTGACCATCACCTTTGGACCCCTCCCGCCCAATGGGGCTGTTAACGTCACGACCTCGTTTACGGTCAATGTTGATCTGCCTGCCGACGTACTGAATACGGTTAACACGGCAATTGTCAGCGGTGCCGTGGCAAGTAATGGCAGCGTGCTGCCGCCGCTTACGGCCGCTGCGGAAGTTCGGTTTCCCGTGCCCACGCCAACACCACGGCCTGACGATGATGATGATGATGGTGGCCGGCCCAGTGTGCCCCCGCCTGCGCCGCCCGCGCCCGCCTCACCGCCGACCGTTGCCCCTTCACCGACGGTAAGTGCGACCTTGCCGGTGCAGTATTTGCCGGAAACGGGTCTGCGCGACGTTTGGGCTGGACGGGGCGTAGCGGGCGGACTCCTGTTAATGATGATAACGGGTCTGGCTACTTCTATCATTTGGTTCAAATTAAATCGAGACCGACCGTTAGAATAACAGGTGAGCGGAGACGACTCGGGCGATTAATTAATTCTTGGTGGGGCTAAGCTAAATTCAACGGTCAACTCTTGCAGCAGACACTCGGCAGCGGTCTTTTGTCGCAGCCGACAACCCGGGCTGAAGCCAAACGCGGGGATGTAGAGTTTGGCTAATAGCCACCGGAAAAATTTGACAAGCATCAAAGTAGCGAAATAGGAGAAAAAAATGCCAAATCTAGTTGTACTTACATTCGACAACGTTGATGAAGCCAGCCAAGTACGTGAGTCGATCAAAAAAATGGAAAAACAAGGTCAGGTTAGCCTGGACGACTCGGCGATATTAGTCAAAGATGAGAAGGGTAAGATCCACGTCAAGAACGAGATGGATCAGGGTGTCAAGATCGGCGCTCTGGGTGGCAGCCTGACGGGTCTGTTTATTGGCTTTTTGATTGGCGGTCCCATTGGTGCGGCCATTTTAGGCGGCGCCGGTGGAGCCCTGGTCGGGTCATCCGTAGATCTGGGGATCCAGAAGAGCTTTGTCAAAGATGTGTCCGACGCCCTCAAACCGGGCACATCAGCACTTTTTCTCATTGTTCGGGAGGCTCATCCTAATGCCGCGATCTCGGTCTTGAAGCCTTATAAGGGGGAGGTTTATCATACCTCACTTGATCCTGAAGCTGAGGAAACGCTGCGGCGCGTGTTAAAAGAAAGAAAGTAAGCTCGACACTGCCAGGTCGGCCGAAACGCCCTAAAAAGAAACCGTTCCCCTTGACCTCAGGTGCCTCTCGGGCGGCAGTTGCTTACTCGTCTTCAGCGTGATACCGGGCATTGGGCAGAAACGCTAATTTTTTGTATACAGCAATCGTGACCGGACGTTCGTATTAAGAGGCAAGATGACCCTTAAGCCGGCGAGCTTGGGCCACCGATTTTTGCGCCTATGGGGCGATTGAAAATGCGCCCGTAAATTGGGAGGAACCGTGGTATTAGAGCAATTTACATCCATTTCTATTATCGTTATTGCACTGTATATCATTGCCGTCTCTGCCTTTATTGTGTTGGAGAACCGCAGCCCACAATCCACCTTTGCCTGGCTGTTTTCGTTTATGGTTTTGCCCCTGATTGGCGTGCTCATCTACCTCTTTTTTGGACGCGGCCAGCACTCCTTTAGTAAGGAAGACGAGTTGGTCAAGCAGGAAATGGGCAGCGACCTTTTGGCAGATCTGGAACCGCTGCTGGCCCGCGAGGAAGAAATTATTGACAGAATCGCCCGGGAAAAACCGGCTTCCTACCAGAGAAAGCTGCTGCAGATGGTCCGGCGTAACTCTAGTTCGCTCCTGACCGGTTATAACCAGGTGGAAATCCTGCAAAACGCCACCGTCAAGTATCCCCGCCTCTTGGCAGATATCAAGCAGGCCAAGCATCACGTTCACCTGAACTACTATATCTGGACCGAGGATGAGTTTACAATGAAGATAAAAGAGGCCTTGATCGAACAGGCCAAAGCCGGGATCGAAATCCGCTGCCTGTTCGACGCCTCCGGCGGGGCCATGAGCAAGCAGTATCTGCAAGATCTGCAAGCTGCCGGGGTCGAGATCTATCCCTACCTGGAATATCGCACGCTGACCGGCCTCCATAATGCCAACTACCGCAGCCACCGCAAAATTGCCGTGATCGATGGCCGCATTGGCTATATCGGCGGCCTGAATTTGGATAAGGACCAGTTGGACGGCGGCCAGCACTTTGACTCCTGGCGTGATACCCACCTGCGCCTCACCGGCGAAGCGGCTTGGGCGCTGCAGGCCAGCTTTGTCATCAGTTGGTTCAATACTACCAAGCAAAAAGTAACCGGACCGGCTTACTATCCGCCCGTCAAAGAGGAGATCGATACCTTTGTGCCGGTGCAAATCACCCTATCCGGGCCGGACTCGCAGTGGAAAGCCATCCGGCAGCTCTATTTCTTTATGATCATGGCCGCGGAGGAAAAGCTCTATCTGCAATCACCCTTCTTCATTCCGGATGAGAGCATTTTGGAGGCACTGAAAGCGGCCGCTTTAGCCGGGGTCGATGTCAAGATGATGTTCACCCCCAGCGGCACCACCTATACCGTGCCCTACTGGGCTGCCAATACCTATTTCAGGGAAGTAGCCCAGGCCGGGGCAAAAATCTATCTGTATCAGGCCGGTTACTTTCACCCAAAAACGCTGAATATTGACGGCGCGATTTGCACCGTCGGCACGGCCAATATGGATATTCGCAGCTTTGGCCTGAACTACGAAGCCAACGCGGTCATCTACGATCAGGAAAAGGCGCAGGAGTTGGAGCGGGCTTTCCACGAGGACATGAAGCATTGCATCGAGTGGACGTTAGAGGAGTACGATAGCCGGAGCGTATTTTCAAGATTGCGCGACTCTGTGTCGCGCTTAGCCTCGCCGTTGTTATAAAACAGAGTAACTATTCAGGTTATCCATTTGGGACTGGCAGTTCTGCGCCATAAATGGCGATATCCCATAATCAAGGGTGTTGTTGACCAACCAATCGCCCTGTTTTTCAAGGACTGCCAGTCCAGGCTGAATAGTTACAAAACAGAAAAAAAGGACAACTATGCTAAAGCAGCCCACCTTGCAAAATCAAGAAGATGGTCTGGGCTATGTTCACCGGCCTTTTTGTGATTGCGGTGGCCCAGGGGCTCGTCACCGGGCTATTTTTCGTGGTGGCCGGCCTACCCTTTGCCCTGATGTGGACGGTTTTGGCTGTTGTTGCTTCCATGCTGCCGCTGGGGGCCAGTATGATCGCTGTCCCCATTGGGGCAGTGCAGTTGATCACCGGTAAGTAGTGTCAACATCTGATCCTGACCAGAAAATTAGAGGGATCACAGCTCTGGGGTGGCGATTTTGGCGACGAAGGCCCACCTTAGGCGACTTATGACACATAGGCCATCTTACGATGTCTACAGCAAATAGTGAGAATAATTCTGCAGTGAAGAAATCAGGAACCCGGGCGAGGCAATGGGCTTGGACCATCGGCGAGATAATCGTCTTGATTGGGATTGTGTTCGTGATTAGCCGCAATTTGCCCAAAATTCTCGAACACCTGCAGCAGATCGAGTTGATTGATGCTGTTGTCGCCGCGACAGCCTTGTTCATCGGCTACCTACTTTACGCGGTTCGCTGGCAGCGGCTGTTGATTCACAAACCGAAGTTTCTGGTTGCGTTTCAGGCCGCCAATATCGGGCAGATGATTAACATGTGGATCCCGTCCAGGCTTGGAATTGTAGCCCGGTCAATCATCTTAAACCGGCGTGAGTCGATCCCTGCAACTGAAGTAACCGCCAGTGTTGCGGTTGAGCGTTGGATAGAACTGGTGCTGCAGTTGATGGCGCTGAGCGGCGCGTTGGCACTGAGTACCGGAGGGCTGCCGCTGCCATTGGTGGTATTGGGAATGCTGGCAATTTTGGGCCTGCTGGTAGGCATTTTATTTGGGGTGGTCAAGTATCACCCCAGGATTGTCGAAACCTGGCCGCGACGGTTAGCGCGACTGCCGCGCCTTACCGAGGAAAAAGCGCACCACGTCCTATCAACGTTACTGGCGGGCCTGGCCGAACAAGTGACAACTCGGCGCCTATTAGTGGGTTTTTTTTGGTCGATCATCATGTGGATCTTCTTTTTTGAGTACTTCAACAGGACCATCCGGGCCGTCAACATAGATTATCGGCCCGATGAAATGACGGCCATTGCCTTGGGTGCGCTGGGATTATTGCCACCGTCCGTAGCCACGAAACCGTGGACTTACGTGGCGGTGATAGTCGCCGTCTTCAGTTTGTTTGGTTTCGAGACCGGCACCGTGACGGCCTATGCCCTGGCCTTGGTGATCTTGCAAGCCCTGTGGATTTCCGGGCTGGGGTTATGGGGCTGGTACAGCCATCCTGTCATTAGCCTACAGGAAATATGGCCCCGTTCCAAAAAACAGCCTGCCGCATGAGAGCTGGCCGGGTCGTCGTAGTCCGTCGATTCCAAGGGGGTCAACCTCTCTGATAAGGGATTTTGATTAAAGCTGACCGGCTGTGAGGTAGGCCAGGAAGGAACAATGTATATGAAACTAACCTGGAATGGCGCTCTGAAGCTGAGCCAGCCGGCTAGGGACTAGCTGATTATGCCTCCCTTTCTACTTCCGTTTGCCTTGCTCATATCCGTCTTTAGAGAGTTATGGCGGTTGATTAAGGAACCTGAATATCGGGCCTTGCTGTATTGGGTCTTACTGACCCTGTTAACCGGGACAATTTTTTATAACCGGATCGAAGGCTGGGGCTGGCTTGATTCATTCTATTTTAGCGTCATTACCTTGACTACGGTCGGCTATGGCGATTTTGCGCCGACAACGCCCTTAACAAAAATATTTACGATTGTCTATATTTTTTGGGGGTTGAGTCTCTTGCTGTCGTTTATCAACCTGCTGGCCAAAGAACGCATAAACATTCACCAATCAAGATTTGGCAGTCCGGGCAGCAAGGCCGGCCTGTTCGACGACGATGGCCCGAGCATCTAACAGCAGCCAATTAACGAAATAGGCCGCGTCTAGGGCATGAAGCCGGCTACAAACATAGTCTGGCACGCTCCGGCTCAAGCAGCCCCAAAGGACCACTGAGAGACTGTTTTATAGAGTACCACTGGCTAGACTGGGCCAGTCTCAAAATGGCCTGTCTGAGCTATTTATACCCTGCCCATGTAGAAAGACTTTCACTAAAAGAGACTTCTCAGACTGGCCCAGTCTAGCAACCTTGACTTTTAAAACAGCTTCTTGGAAAGGAGAATGCCTAGCGTAATGAGTTTCGCGAGTCAACCGTATTTTTAATAATGCCACATGTTCTTGGCAAGCGCCGGGAAGTTCTTGAACGAACTTCTGGCAAAAAACATCTCAAAAATTTGTAAGAAATAAGGAGAAACAACAATGGCATCTATAACAGTTTGGAAATTCCATACCGCCGAAGGGGCCGAGCAGGCCCTGGCCAAGGTCGAGAGCCTGGCCAAGCAGCATTTAGTCGCAATTCAAGACGCGGCCATCGTCACCTGGCCGGCCGGCAAGAAAAAACCCAAGACCCGGCAAGCGGTCAATCTGGCCGGGGCAGGGGCCCTGCAGGGCGCCTTCTGGGGGATGCTCTTCGGCCTGATCTTCTTCATCCCGTTGTTTGGCCTGGCGGTCGGCGCGGCTATGGGGGCGCTGTCCGGCCATTTCGCCGACTATGGGATTGATGATGACTTCATCAAGTCCGTGCGAGACAAGGTCACCGAAGGCACCTCAGCCTTGTTCCTGATGAGCAGCGGGGCGGTGATAGACAAAGTACAAGACGCCTTCAAGGGTATGAAAATGGAGCTAATCCAGTCGAACCTGTCCACTGAGCAGGAGGAGAAGCTGCGCGAGGCCTTTGGCGAAGAGTAATATGACCTATGGTCCACAGATGGCACGGCTAATCACCTAAACCTGTGTCATCTGTGGACCCCGGCTACCTTGCGGTCGATCCTGCGGGCCGGGGGGTGTGGAGTTAGGATGCCCCTCTCTACATTTCTCGTGACTATTCAGGTTATCCATATAGGACTGGCAGTCCTGCGCTATAAATGGCGACATCCCATAATTACCGGTGTTGTTGACAAACCAATCGTCCTGTTTTTCAAGGACTGCCAGTCCTGGCCTAATAGTTACGCGGCTGATCCCGCTTCTAACCCAACAGGATGAACTGAATGGCTTCATCCTGAGCCTGGAAGACGTTAGTCAGCTCGGCGAGGCCGGCCGCCACCAATATCGCCAGCTTGACTCATTCGTCAAGATGGTGCAAGCTGCGCTAGCCGAGATTCAGGCCAATGTCGAGCAAATGAAACAAGCGCCGTCTATGGAGGCGGCCCAACGCAGCCGGCTGCAGGAGGCCATCACCGCTCAAACTGTTCGTCTCAAGGCCGAGCTTGAGCAGGCCGCGGCCGCGTACGTGGCCGACCTGAAGCTGTTCGACTGGCGCATGGCTGAGACCCTGGGTACCGATTTGTTGTGGGCCATCCAGCGGGCCGCAACGGAGAAGTTGGACATAGCCACCACCACGGACAGCCCTTCACAGAGTGTGTGGCTGCGGGTCGATAGCGCTTCAATTGTGCTGGTTATGGCCCATATTTTGCGCCGGCTCAAAGACGAATTCGGGCTTGAACAGGCCATGTTGCGGCTGACCCCGCTTGAGCAATTGGCCGCCGTTGAACTGGGTTGGCCGGGGAAGAAAGTCGATCTGGAGCTGGTACGGCCGTGGCTGGAGGAGACGTTTTCTGCCAGTATCACGGTCGAGCCGGTGTCGGTTGCCCAGGTGGCTGAAGCCCACGGGGGGCAGATATAGCGGCAGTTCGACGAGGCGGCCAATCTGGCTTATTTTCGGCTGCTCCTGCCTGCTGCTGAGCTAAAGGCGCCCCGTACGGTCCAGGTCGTCGGCAACAGCCGGCCTGAGTTTTATGATTTCGACCTGTTCCGGCAAGCGGGCGAAACGCCGGAATTGGACCAGCGTCCCTTGGCCGAGCTCATTTATACCGTGTTCGATACCGAAACCACCGGCCTGAACCCCTCCGAAGGTGACGAGATTATTTCGGTTGGGGCCACGCGGATTGTCAATAGGCGTTTACTGAGGCAGGAGGTATATGATCAGTTGGTTAACCCCAATCGAACGATGTCAGCGGAAAGCATCCGGATCACCGGTATTTCGCCCGATATGCTCGAAGGCCAACCGGGCATCGAGCAGGTGCTGCCAACGTTTTTTGAATTCACCGGTGATACAGTTTTGATCGCCCATAACGCGGCTTTTGATATGCGTTTGCTGACGCAGCTGTTGGCCGAAAAGGGCATTGTTACTTTAGGACAGGCTCGCAGCGCTTCTCAAGAAACAATTCTAGCCCGTCTCAAGTATTAGCTGATAAGCCGGGA
>JBFGLD010000133.1:0-9467 GCA_041576335.1 Anaerolineae bacterium
CGTTCGGATTTGGAGAAACGGAAGTCATAGCTATGGCCGGCGGCAGGTCGAACGATAGGGAGATTGCCAATACACCCCTCTGCTGATACAGGATACGTGAATCCTATCAAAATAAGCCATATAGTAAAATTGGGCCGTTGACTTCTTGCCGGGAATATACTATCATCAGTTCCAACAATGTTAAAAATTTCCTTGACCACAGACCAACAATCGTTTGCCAAAGCATGAATAACACGCCTAAACCGATGATGGATGGCTCACTTGAAGGTGAGCGCAAACAGGTTACCATAATTTTTGCCGATATTTCCGGCTTCACGGCGCTGAACGATGCTGCTAAAACACCAGGTGAAGTTGAAGCTGTAGTACGGCTGATTAATCTACTGCTGCAAACCCTCAGCGAAGCGATCTACGAGTTCGACGGCAATATCGACAAATACATTGGCGACTCGATTATGGCCATTTTTGGAGCTCCCAAAGCTCACGAAGATGACCCGGAGCGAGCACTACGTGCCGTACTCAGTATGCAGGAGCGGCTTGAACAATTTAACAACGATCCGCCGATGCGTTTACCCGAACCACTGGGTATTCACGGAGGAATCAGCACCGGTACAGTCATCGCCGGTTGGTTTGGAACCGAGCGCACACGGTCCTACACAGTTATGGGTGATGCCGTAAATGTGGCATCTCGCCTGGAAAGCGTTTCTGAACGCGGCGAGTTTCTTTTAAGCGAAGCAACTTACAATCTTACGCGCCATCTTTTTGAAATTGAGGAACGTGAGCCGGTCAAAGTCAAAGGTAAACGTGAGCCCTTAAAAACATACCAACTAAAGGGCCTTGGAAAAAGCAGCCATCCGAAACCACCCAAAGCGCCGATCATTGGGCGTGAATTTGAATTGGAAACGCTTATCACCAAGTACCACGCATTATACCGGAACCAAGGTGGTGTCGCGGTTGTTACCGGGGAGGCTGGCCTAGGAAAATCGCGCCTTGTTTCTGAATTTAGAAAACAGGTCAGCCTGGATGAAGTTACCAGAAGCAAGCCGTTGTGGCTTTTTGGGCGAGGTTTATCTTATCGCCAATCATTCAAGAATCGTCTCTTTGTCGACATTCTCCACAGCTATTTAGACCTCGCCGAGAAACCTGAGGATACCCTGGTAAAACTTCGCCTCGATGCGATGGGTGAAGAACTTTTCGGCCTACGTAAGAATGAGGTTGTGCCCTATTTGGCAACGCTTTTGGGGCTCAGCCTAGATGAGGAGCGAAAAACGGAGCTGCCGCTAAACGACCCTCAAATACTTCAACAGCGGACATTCCTGGCCTTGGGCGAGTGGGTAGAGGCGCTCGTGGCCCGACAGCCGGTAATTATGGTTTTTGAAGATTTACACTGGGCCGATCCCAGTTCGGTAGAACTTATCGAATATCTGTTTAGCCTGACCGTCTACCACCCCATTTTAATGATTTGTGTCACCCGCCCCGAAAGAGAAGCAACCTTTTGGGATGTAAAAGTAAGGGCGAGCCAAGATTACCCGGAGCGGTTGAAGGAATTGGCGCTATGGCCGTTAAGCGACGCCGAAAGCCGCCAACTCATCAAACATCAGTTAAAGATTGACAAGATGCAGGAAGCGATCGAGCATCTTATTTTGCGACGTGCCGAAGGTAACCCCTTGTTTCTTGAAGAGATACTTCGCAGCTTGATCGAAGAGGGGGCCATTGTACATAATGAGGACGGACACTGGGAGGTCATCCGGTCGGTTAATGAAATCGATATTCCAACCACCCTTCAAGGCGTCCTAACGGCCCGCATCGACCGCCTTGATCCGGAAGAGATCAAGGAAATATTGCAGATCGCAGCCGTTGTTGGTCGGGTATTTCCCAAATTTATCCTGGCCCCTATTGTCAACAAACCCGATATTTTGGATAGCGCATTGAATCAACTTGAAGCCGCTGACCTCATCGAAATCCTCACCCACGACTCCGATCCGGAATACATGTTCAAACACGTGTTGACGCACGAAATTGTTTACAACAGCCTCTTACATCAGCAGCAAAAAGCCATTCACAAACAAATTGCCGACTATATGGCCTTCAAGGCCTTCTGGATGTTGGGCGAAGAGTACGCGCCTATTGTGGCCGACCACTATTATAAAAGTGAAACGTGGCCCAGAGCCATGCGCTATCTGCAGCGGGCAGCCGAAGCGGCTATTCAATCATTTGCTAACCACGAAGCCGTTGAATTTTACACCCGTGCCCTGGAAGTGGCCGATCGGATTAGTGAGGAAGCCGACCAGGCTGCCGTACTGAGCATATATGAAGGCCGAGCAAAAATGTTGACTCGCCTCGGCGAGCCACCGCGGGCTATTGCTGATTACGAAGCGATGTTGGAAAAAGCAAAAATGCTAAAAGACGACTCGGCCGAAATGCGTGCCCTCAACGGCCTGGGCGTGCTGCAGGCCAGCCACTACGATTTTGAGATGGCTTCCCAATTTTTCCATGCGGCATTGCAGGTGGCTCGACGGATTGGAGACGAACAGGGCACGGCCGATACGCTTAACCAATTGGGTAATTTTTATTATGAAACGGGGCAGTTGGAAGAGGGTATCAAATCTTATCAAGAAGCCCGTGATATTAGCACGACTCTTAAGGACGAAACCCGGCGCATCGAAGCCGAGGACGGGCTGGCCAAAATTATGTTGGAGCAGGGTGAAGTCGCGGCCAGCTTAGCCCGGTACGAGGATGAAATTATCAACGTGCGCCGCCGGCTCGGATTTCGCATGGGTTTGATGAGTTCGCTTTCGACGATGTTGAAGGCGCAAGTTTTTATCGCTGAGTACAACAATGCCGAAGCAACCACACAGGCAGCGCTTGATTTACACAAGCGATCGGGCGATCTGTATCAGATCCCGCTCATAAAATATTTCCAGGCCTTGGGGCAACTTTACCAAGGTGAATTAGGGCTCGCTGGCGAAAATTTGGATGAAGGGCTGCACTTGGCCTTTAAGAAAGGGCAGAAGTCGCTGCAGATCGTCGGTCTGATCTGGTCGAGCTATCATTCACTAAATTTGGGGTTAATTGAACAAGGTCTCGAACAGGCTCAACACGCCCACCTTATCGCCCAAGAGCTGGGCTCGCCGCTTTATGACATGCGGGCCAAATTTATGTTAGGCATGGCCTACCGCCATCTCAAGCGGACTGACGAAGCATTAAAAGAGCTCGAACTGGTTCAGGCCGTGGCCCAGAGGCTAGGTTTAGCCATTGACGAAGCCCTGATTCTCTACGATCTGGCCAGGGCTTATATAGATGCGGAGCAGTGGCACAATGTCGAAAAAACAACCCGGCGCCTGCTTGCGTTGGCTACCGCTAGCGATTTGAAAGAACTCCTGATTCGGGGAAAATGGGTGCAATCACTGGCATATATTCATCGCCAGCAGTACGATGCGGCGCTCGAACTGTTAGTTGAGGCTTCGGAAATGGCCGAACACATAGACAGCCGCTTAAATCAATACGTGATCCAGATACAAAAATCTTATGTTTACCATCAAGCCGGCAATGATGCTGCCTCGAGGGATGCCATTGCGTATGCCCAAAAAATACAAAAGAGGTTAACCGACTCTTTGTCTGACGAAACTTCACGACAGACGTTTTTGAGTAACCTCCATTCGCGTCATATGGAAGAGATGGTTCAGGCCAACCTTGGGGGTCAGATCAAAGCAGAAGTTCAGGGTGGGGATCCTAGTCGTTGACGTCTCAGTTGACCCAAAAGGTCATCAATTTTTGCCAAAAAAATTCTATCATCAGCAAGCACGACGGTATCGTCGTTGGCGTGTCAGGTGGCCCGGACTCGGTCTGCCTGCTTCACGTGCTGAAATCCTTAGCGCCTCAATTCGAACTGAGCTTAACGGTGGCTCATGTTAACCATCAGTTACGCGACGATGCTCAGGCTGATGAGGATTTTGTCCGGGAGGTGGCCGACCGCTGGGGTCTGCCTATCCATGCCCAGGCCCGCGACGTAGCCCGGCTAGCTGCCGAACGTAAACAGTCCCTTGAAGAAACTGCTCGCCAGGTTCGCTATGCGTTTTTATGGCAAGTTGCCGAGCAAACAAAAGCCAATAAAATCGCCGTTGGTCACAATGCCGATGACCAGGCTGAAACGGTGCTGATGCACTTTTTGCGGGGCACTGGGTTGGCCGGCTTACGGGGTATGCGGCCGGTCACAAAGATGGCCGCCCTACGCTTGGGCGAAGGCTTGAGCTCAAGCACCGCAGCCCGTCCCGCACCCCAGCTAATCCGGCCCCTACTTGACACGCCGCGGTCCGAGATTGAAACCTACTGCCAAGCCTATCAATTGCAGCTCCGGCGCGACCCGTCGAATCAGGATGTAACCCTCTTTCGTAACCGCTTACGCCACAAATTGCTGCCGCTGCTGGAAACATACAACCCTAACATTCGCCAGGTTCTGCAACGAACGGCCAAAGTAGTTGCGGCCGAAGTGGACTATTTGAATCGGCATGTGGAAGAAGCTTGGCAATTCACAACCCATGCCACTTCTACAGGCAAAGTTGAATTTGATCTAAACAATTGGTTAAGCTTGCCCCCAGCCTTGATGCGCTCGACCCTGCGTCGGGCCGTACAAATGCTGCGCCGGAATTTACGCGATATTAATTTTGACCACATCGAAACGGCGATCGCCATAATAAAAAAAGGCAAGACCGGCACCAAAGCCACACTACCTAATAATCTCCTCCTGACCGTGGGTTACGATACGTTTACCGTGGCCGATCAGGACCTGCCGGTGCGGCCCGACCGCTTCAGCCAGCCCTATTTAGGCGCGACGGAGGGCTTACCGGTTAATGTGCCGGGCATTACGGACGTACCGCACTCCGGGTGGAAACTCAAAGCAGAACTATTTTCTAAGAGCCAAGTTGATCAGGATGTAATAGACCGCGGCAGCAGTTGGGAAGCTTATTTGGATGCTGAGGTGGTCGGTCGGACCCCTTCACTTCGACCGCGCCGGCCCGGCGATATCTTTTTCCCTTTGGGTTTAGGCGGGCATCGGAAAAAAGTCAACGAATTTATGATTAATGAAAAAATTCCTGCCGACCGGCGTAATCATCTCCCCTTACTCGTTACCGAGGGTCAGATTTTATGGGTGTGCGGTTATCGTATCGACGAACGAGCTCGGGTCAAAACCGCGACCCAACTTATTTTGCATCTAAGATTTGAACACATAGCGGCTGGCCGCGATTCCGGCAGTCAGCGCGCCCCCACCCTCTAAAAATTTTGTAAGAGCGATTGCACGACAGAGTGGGTTAAGGTATAATGGGTCCTTGCACTTTGGGAAGATGGGGAGGCAATATTTTGTCATGACTATGCAGGTCCTATTGATCGAACACGATGACTTGCATCGATCGGAGTCCTTACTACCACATCTGGAAAATCAAGGTTATGACGTAGCCGTCGTACACACACCCGAAACAGCTGCAGAAACGGCAGAGTTACTGTGGCCTAATTTGATTATCTTTAGCCCAGCCAATAGCCCTTTCGAACTTTCTAATTTCCAGGAAGTCATCAATAAGATTCACCTCAATATTCCTTATATAATTGTAAGTCATAAGAACCGTATCCCCATCCCCAGTGCGGAACTGATTTTCATGGTTTCGAAAGAACTCAAACAATTGAACCAGGGCATCGAAGAGGCAACGTCTACCCAAAAGGATCGGTTTATTCGTGTGCCCAACCTAATTATTGATTGTCACCAACACCAGATTTTGCGAAATAAACGACGTTACTCGCTGACCCCTAAAGAATTTAAGCTGCTCTACTTGTTAATAACCAATCACGGTCACGTATTGAGCCGCAGAACGATTATGCAAACCGTCTGGGAAACGGATTATATGGGTGATACCCGCACCCTTGACGTTCACGTTCGATGGCTTCGTGAAAAGGTTGAGGAAAATCCCAGTAAGCCAAAGAGATTGATTACGGTACGGGGTGTTGGCTACCGCTTCGTCCTGCACCCAGAATAGAGTCGTCCGGCTGACGAGTTCAGTGGCACCGTTCTAGGTGCTTTTTATTTCTAAATTACTGTTTGCCCTTCCCGTGCAAATAATGATCCGACAATGGGCGCCGTTCGTCAAAATTTGCCAAAAACCTAATAACCATCTTTTATCCTTGCTGTTGTCGATTATGATCAGTGCTGTCTTTTCGGCCTGCGGCAGCTCTCGCGGCGGGGATCAATCAATTTTCACGCCAGTCCGGCCTGACCCGACGGTTACCCCGACCGCCAACCGGCAAGTCCGCATGGCGGCACCCACCTCAGTCGTGCCGGCCAAAATTGTTACTAAGAATTTTACACACGACTCCACTCGTTTTAGCATCCACTTTCCCGAAAATTGGCAAACATTTGAACGGCAGGACGGGGTCATCTTTATTGATCCCGGTGATCAAGCCGGTTACAGCGTGTTTTTCTACGACGTAGGCCAGCGTTATTCTGAACAGGAACTTAACCAATACCTGGTGACATTTGTCGCCAAAAACTTCGTTGACGAAGGCTCAAATTTTTCAACGATCAGCCAGGAACAAAAGCCCGACGGCTCGGTTGTGGCCCGATTTGCGGCAAACGACCCCAACCTAGGACCGGCTATCAATGAAATTCGGGTTTCGCAACTTGATTCTATCGTTTATGTGATTCTCATGAGCGCGACCGAGCAGCAATGGGAAATATCGCAGCAAAAGCTTCAAGAACTGGCCGATAGTTTGACGCCCCTGGATACCGTGCCTGCCGCTGAAACCGAGCCGACGGAGGAGGCACCGGTCTGGGTTTTGGTCGGGCCAACCAGCAATAAGTTTGGATTTTTGGTTTCTAGCGATTGGGAAATCCTGCGCCAAGAGGAGGATACTGTTGCGGTCGCACTGCTTAAAGAAGAAATTAGTTTTGAAGCTGCGACGTTTGGCTGGACCGGCACTGAAACGGGAGCTGAAGCGGCAGAGGCGGCGGCGCTGGCTTATCTCTCGGAGCTATCCGACACACACGTGCGAGTGCAGCAGCTACAACCGGCCGAATTTCCTATTGATACCTTGACCGGTACCACCATCGATTTTCTCTTTACGACCGACGACGGATTGGAGATGGCCGGTTCTGTAATTACGGCCTATAACGATGATAACATCTACCGCATAATCCTCACCGCTCCGGCCGAATTTTACGAGGCGGCGCTGCAATGGTTCAACCCGATGTTGCAAAGTTTTACAACTCTTTCGCCCAACTCGCTTAATCCTGATAATCAATAGCGGTTATGTCTACCCATTTATTACAAACTACCCCGGTCTATGAGCGGATCTATACCCTTGTCCGCCAAATCCCACCGGGGCGGGTAACGAATTACGGCCATATTGCAGCCATGGTGGGCGGGTGTACGGCGCGAATGGTAGGCTATGCCATGGCGGCTCTACCGTTTGAGACCGATGTTCCCTGGCAGCGTGTAATCAATCGGAAAGGGAAAATCAGCCCCCGCAGCAGTGGGCTGGGCAGCGCCCGTCAACGTCAACTGTTAGAAGCAGAGGGGATAATATTTGACCGGCAAGGCAGAGTCGATTTTAATGAGGTCGGTTGGCTCGGTCCAGATTGGGAGTGGCAGGACGTAAACGGCTACTACCCTATATTACCGGAATGGCGCAAAGAATAACTGGACCAGTTGGAAAAGAATTAAGCAGCCTTATCTAGCATACCACCCACCGGCCGCCCATTTTCGTCGTATAACTCGGGTTTGTCCTTGCCCCTAATTACAGGGCCTGAAATAATGCACTTCTTAATCTCTTGTGAGGACGGAATTTCATACATAACGTCTAGAAGAGCTTCTTCGATCGTCGATCGCAGTCCGCGAGCACCGGTTTTGTGCTTGAGGGCCAACTCCGCAGCTGCCGAGAGTGCTTCGTGGGTAAAGACCAGTTCCACATCATCCAAGGCAAAAAGATGCTGAAATTGCTTGGTGATGGCATTTTTGGGCTCGGTCAAAATCTTCATCAGCGCAGCGTGTCCTAGCGGCTCAACACTGACGATAACCGGTAGACGGCCGACAAATTCGGGTATCAGGCCATAATCGAGCAGGTCATCGGAGGTTACCTGGCTCAAAAGTTGGGCCGCATATTGGGAGACTTCTTCGTTCTTGATACGCTGCTGCTCTTCCTTAGACAGAGCCATGACTTCCTGCAATCGAGCGGCGCGTACGTTAGCCACATCGTCTTCTTCGGAAAGCGCCTTTGACAGTTTCGTGCCCCGCGCTTTGGCAAAGCCCATCTGGGCTTTAACACCCAAGCGCTCTTCAATGATTTTTTCCAGATTATCAAAGGCACCACCACAAATAAACAGGATGTTGCTGGTGTCAATCTGGATAAAGTCCTGATGGGGATGCTTCCGGCCGCCCTGGGGCGGCACATTGGCCTGAACCCCTTCGATAATCTTGAGGAGAGCTTGTTGTACCCCCTCTCCCGAAACGTCACGGGTGATAGAGGGGCTATCACCCGACTTGCGGGCCACCTTATCGATCTCATCAATATAGATGATCCCCTGCTCAGCCCGCTGAATGTCGTAATCAGCCGCCTGGATGAGACGGAGTAAGATATTCTCAACATCCTCACCAACGTAGCCGGCTTCCGTCAAAGCTGTTGCGTCGGCGATGCAAAACGGCACATCCAAAACACGGGCCAGGGTTTGGGCCAATAAAGTCTTGCCACAACCCGTCGGTCCAATCAACATGATATTGCTTTTCTGCAACTCCACATCGTCATCATCACCTACTTGGATATGCCGCTGTACCCGTTTGTAATGATTGTAAACAGCCACGGAAAGTACTTTTTTGGCTCGATCCTGACCTACAACCCACTCATTTAACTTCTCGTAAATCTCTTTCGGCGAGGGCAGACGATTTAACTGCAGCTCGGTGGTAACGGAAGCTGGTTTATCTTCTTCGAGTATATCGCGACACAAATCAACACATTCATCACAAATGAACACCTGGTCGGGCCCTGCAATGAGACGATTGACTTCTTCTTGTGTTCGTTTACAAAACGAGCAGATTTGCAGATCGGACCGAAACCTATTGGCCATTTACATTCTCATCTTTTTTGCGCTTGCTGTTCATAGGTTCGATAGCAGCTTCACCTAAGACTTCATCAACCAACCCATAGTCCACAGCCCCATGGGCATCCATAAAGCGGTCTCGCTCGAAGTCTTCGGCAACTTGTTCGACTGTTTGCCCGGTATGTTTGCTCAAAATACCGTGCAATAAATCTTGCATTCGCTTCAATTCTTTATATTGAATTTCAACGTCGGGTGTATAGCCTTGCGCACCGCCGCCGGCAGGATGCATATGAATCGTGGCGTGGGGCAAAGCATACCGGCGTCCCGATTCGCCCGCAGCTAACAGGACCGTACCCATGCTCGCGGTGACGCCCACGGCAAACGTGCTAAC
>JBFGLD010000134.1:0-9426 GCA_041576335.1 Anaerolineae bacterium
ACCGCCGCCACCGTCGGCCCCGGCCTGGGCCTGCGCGCCAGCCGGGCCGACCTGGCCGCCTTTCTGCTGGCGCAGCTCGAGATCGACACCTACCTGCGCCAGGCGCCGGCCATCAGCAGCTAGCGGCCGGCCGGCCACTCCCGGCGCACCACGGCGTAGAGATATTCGCTCCCCCAGCTCCCCTTAAACCAGATATTCTCGACAAAATGCCCCTCCCGGCGCATCCCCAGCCGCTCCAGCAGCCGGACCGACGCCTCGTTTTCCACGTCGCAGAATGCCGTCACCCGGTGCAGCCGCAGCCGGCCCAAGAGATCGTCGAGCAGGCGCCCCACCGCCTCGGCCGGCCGGCCGAGAAGCGCTCGACCGTCAAAGAGATCACCCGGAAGGAAGGGCGAACCGGCCAGCTCTGCTTCGTCACCGTGGAGCACGCCATCAGCCGGGGCAGCGTCCGCTGTCTGACCGAAAAGCAGACGTCCGTCTACCGGTAAGCCCCGCCGGCCAGGCCGGTCAAATCGCCCCTGTCTTCTACATGTTTATTCCAGCACCCCATGTGCCAGTGCAAAACGCACCAATGCCGCGCGGTTGTGCAAACCCAGCTTTTCCATCCCCCGAGCCCGGTATGTCTCAATCGTTTTCACGCTCAACGAAAGCTGATCGGCAATCTCTTTGCTGGTATACCCCAGGGCGACCAGCCGCAAAACAGCCTGCTCTCGTTCACTGAGGGCATCCCATTCATTTTCGATAACAGTTGTTAGCGGGGCGGGTACCATATCATTGAGTAAGGCTTTCGTCATGGAAGGATGCACATATAGATCACCGCACATCACGGCTTGAATGGCGGTAATCAATTCCACATCGGCCGCTTTTTTAAGGACGTAGCCCGATGCTCCCGCTTTGAGTGCCTGCCGCAAATACCCTTCGTCATCGTGCATTGTCAGAATGAGAATTCGCGCTGCTGGCACCTTTTGCTTGAGCAAAGGCAGAACATCCAGCCCGCCCAGCATCGGCATGGAGAGGTCAAGTAAAATCAGATCGGGCTGTAAATTAACGGCCTTTCGCAACAACTCTACCCCATCAGCTGCCTCATCTATCACGGTGATATCGTCACGCGCATTAAGCAGCACGGTCAACCCCGACCGCAATACAGCATGGTCATCGGCCAGCAACACGCGAATCGGGATCACAGGGGTACCTCCACAAAGACCGTGGTTCCTTGCCCCGGCATGGACTCAATCGTGAGTTTGCCGTCGAGCAGTTCAGCGCGTTCGCTCATTCCGAACAATCCCAGCCGTTCACTATAGGCGGCTTGCTCGGCATCAAACCCTACCCCATCATCTTCAATAATGACGCGCAGACAGCCCGCTCTTTTTTCCAATAAGACACTTCCATTTTGTGCTTGTGCATGGCGGGCAATATTGGTCAGGCTTTCTTGCACAATACGGTAAACGGCCGTTTCTACCGCCGGGAGCAATCGCTCACCATCTAATCCGACCACCAAGAAGTCCACATTCACCGCATAATGCTGGTTATAATCCTGCACATACCGTTGTAAGGCCGCTTGCAACCCTAAATCATCCAGCGCACTGGGGCGTAGTTCCATGGAGAGATTGTGAATGTTATCCAATGTTTCAGCCAGGACATCCCGTATATTATTCATCTGCGGTTTGAGTTCCGGCACCAGGCAGTGCTGGTTTAATGTTTGTAGCTGAACCATCAGCGAGGTAAGTGCCTGACCTGTTTCATCATGCAATTCGCGCGAAATGCGCCGCCGTTCATCTTCCTGTGCGGTGATCACTTTCTCCAACAGCTGCGTGCGCAACAATTCCCGTTCTGCTCGTTCTTGATCTGCCTGCGCCAGATCTTTCGTCATCGTGATAAAGGCTGCTGCCAGTTCCCCGATCTCATCCTGTGCCCAAGGGGTAATGTGCAGGTCAAATTCACCACGCCCCACGGCGGCGGCAGCCGCTTTGAGTTCTATAATTGGCCGCGTTACCACCCATGTCAAGAAAACTGCCGCGGCAATGCCGATGGCTGAAACGCCGACGATTGTCAGCAGCATTTGTCCCGTCATCGTCTCCACCGTCACCTGAACAGAGTCTTCGGAGAGACCGACACGCGCTGTTCCTGCCTGGCCGCCATAAATGGCGACGGCCGTGTCCCACACGACCCCTTCATCCGTTTCCAGCGGCACAATGCGATGATGCTCATCGGCCACGACTTCATTGGCCACCAACAGTTCAAGCGGGAAACCACTGCCAAACGTGTGCGCCAGCACATGGCCATCCGGGTCCACCACAAAAGCATAGCGCACATCAGAATTGTTCTGGCGTGTTTCGACTAATAGTTGGTGCAGAGCGTACAGATCGTTGACTAAAATGAGATCTGTAGCACGGGCGGCAACATCGCGGGCCGTTGAGATACTGGTCTCCTGCAGCCGATTGATGAGAGCCAGCCGGGACATCAACCGCACTTCCAATGTGGTAACAATGCCTAAAAATACAACCAGCCCCAACACAATCCCCAGAATCTTCGTGCGAACACTGACCCCACCGACGATCCGCCATAAGCGAGGGATAAAGCGGGCTCGTTCAAAACGAGTAAGGGGCAGGGGGAAGGGCTTGTCAGACACAGGGCTAATCTTGACCTATGGTGAGTTCAAGCTCACGCAAAGATTCGTAAGCAGCGTCATCAATCAGGACAAACTTTTCAAACCCTGCCTGCTGTAAGGCCAAACGGCCGTCTTCATCTGCCGCCATCTGCAACAAAATCATCTGTAACTCCTCGGCAATCTGCGGGCGAATAGTAGGGCCAACCACGACCGGTGGTATACCAAAAGCAGGGGATTGGTGAATGATTTTAACGTGCTGTGCCAGTTCTGGTTCACGTGCCAACAAATGCTTATAGACCAGGCTGTCCACGGCCGCACCATCAGCCACGAGATTGGCAACGGCACGAATCGCATCATCATGGCTATAGGTAAAAAAGGTCCGCTCAAAAAAACTTTCTGGCGTTTCGCCCAACTGCTGCACCAGGAAGGTGGGGTAATTGCGTCCTGTATTGGACATAGGGTCGGTAAAGGCAAAAATGCCACCACGCAAATCTGCCAAATTTTGAGCCGGGCTGTCAGCGGGCACAATTAAGTAGGAATGATATACGGTTTCACCATCCACCTGCGGTGCGACGAGCAGTTCCATACCAAAATCACGCGCCCCGACCACATAAGCGCTGGTGCAGACAAAGGCCATATCCACTGCCCCAACTTCAATCAAATCATTGATTTCTGCGTAGGTACGGCGTTGTACTAACTCGATGGGGCGATCAATCTTATCACTTAAGTAGTTAAGCAACGGGCCGTAGCTGTCCACGTTGCCTTGTGGGGAGATGACGGCGGCCACAGCCACGCGCAATGGCTTTACGTTGGTACTCGGGGCTATGGGTAAGGGCTGCAGGCTGCCGAGTTGGATCACGGCCGTTGGCGTCGGCACGGTGCTGCATCCCATCAAAATAATCAGTGAGAAGATCAACAGGAAACGTTTCATGGGAATGATGTAGGATGAACAAGATTTCTTTTCACCCCTCAGGGTTCTAGAACATCAATTATCCAGGTATAGGCAGCCACTGTATTGGGCATACCCAATGTTGTAACGCCTAAAGCCACTACCTGCTTGATTGCATCTGGGCTGATCCCCGCCTCCAGCGCACGGCGGGTATGGGCATGGACCGCTCCTTCATGCCCCATGCCGATGGCCAGGGCTAGTTTGACCAGTTGACGGGTGTTGTCATCCAACGGGCCGGCTTCATGCGCAGCCGCTGCTACCTGTTCGTAGGCTGCGGCAATCTTTGGAAATTCGTTCATAAAATTCTGATGGGCCTGGGGTTTATCGCTCATATAATCGCTTCCTTTGGTTGCACTAAGTGTTTCTTATTGTAACCGTTCTGCACCCGATTCCCTCAGGTGGATTGTCACTGTTTACTAGTGATGATGATCAGGCAACAGCAGCGGCCGTAAGACAAACAAATCCACTTCGGCCATGGCATAATAGGCAGGTTCAGCACAGGCTCGGCACAACGGCTGGTCTCCGTGCATCACCTCGCGTTCATTGATGATTTCTTCACCGCAAACAGCACAATTCACGCGTATTCCCGCCCGGCTGACGATTTTCTTCACCGGTGTTGTCAGGTGAACAGGCCAGATGCTCAGCAGTTCACTGTCGGACATTCGCTGGTATCCGACCAGTTGAGCATAATAATGTTTCTCCTCTTCTGGTGCGTAGAGAGGCGCTCTTTTGCGGACATCGAGTTGAGGAACCACGCGAACGGCCATGTCAGTCTTCACATCCACAAATACCGCCCCAATCTTGCCGTAATCCGCCAGCCGCAACGTACGATGCCCCATCGTACAGCCGGTGGCTGCTTCCACCCCGTCGGCAAAGCAGCCATCCGTCTCGACAATCGTTAACAACCGTTTATCGCGACGAGGGACGTCCAACCCTAAAGCAGCCGCGCCGGCCAACCCAATGCGCGCCCCCAGTACCTGTCTGGGGCATAGATGTTTATGGCGCTCTGCTGATTTTGCCAGTAATTCTTCTAATTCAGGCATTGGATTCTTCCTTCTCAAAGAAATTAGGGGATTTTTTTGTCTCTTGGACACCCTTACGGAAAGCGCTTATACCATTTCCTAATTCCCTGCCCCGGTTGCTAATAAGTCCCCCGGCGAAAATGGGAATTACAACCACCAAAATAATCAACAACTCCGTTGTGCCTAAACCGGCAATCACAACATTCTCTGTAATCATTTTTCTCCAGCACTCAAACTAACCAGATAAGCCAGCACCGCCTCAATTTCGCTGTCGGACAGGTGGAAATTGGGCATGGCTGTGTTGCCCTTGATCGCATCAGGGTTTCTCAGCCATAGTCGGATCGAAACATTGTCTAATTGATTGGTAATCCCATCTAACGATGGCCCTTTTAATGCCCCCACACCGTCAATCTGGTGGCAGCTGCGGCATTCATATTTGCCAACCACAATTTCACCAGCCACAATCGGATTACTCAAATCTACCGATTTAGTCAGGTTCAGCCAGAAGCGGGGGGGCGACACAACCAACCAGAGAATCAGCCCAATAGCGATCAAACACACAACAACAATATGGCGTCTCATGGGTATAAAAATAAAACGTAAAACGCAGCCAGAAAAAATCTACGTTTTACGTTTTACAAGATAATTTAAGCCGTTAAAGTTACACTTTTACCAGCTTCACCTGAGAATCATAAAACACCACGCTGCCTCCGACCACATCGACCAGGCTGGTGTTCTCAAAATGAGGATCGGTGCGCATCGCGGCATTGGCATGAATACCACGCCCACGCCGTTCATCAGGAGCAATAGTCGTTCCATCAATCACAGTTTCATGTGACCCATACGCCCAATGCCCAAAGCCTAACGAAAAACCGATGACGCCTGGACGCATCCCCTGCGTTATCTTCACTTTGCCATCCATCGGCTTACGGATCGTATCATTCAACTCCCAGATACCGCCTGGATTTGTTGCCGAAGAGACTCGAACCATATCGCCATCCACCAGGCCGCGATTAGCCGCATCAACCGCATTCATCAACACAAAATTTTCAGGCAAGATAGAAGTCAGCCACGGGTTGCCGGCCGTCCGGCTTTTCGTCTGTGTCACCTCACGGTATGTAATCATCTCCAGATCATAACCTTCAGACGAATCATCCAGCACCGTACCCGTAAAAGAGGTGCGTGGCTCGAGGTAGGTAGCGTACCCTACCAGGCTCTTGCCCGTGCCAGAATGTTTAACTCCGGCTGTCTTTTCCTGATACATATTGATCTGCTTGCCGTATTTACGACCCAGCGTACCGGATGGTTTATCACCCGGATACCCTTTCCCATAATCTTCAAAACGGCCGCCGCGATTGAGCACATAAACCACTTTCGGCCAATGCTCTCCGGCAATCCGCTGCCAGCGTTCCACGTCAAATACCCACTTGGGCAGGTGCTGGCGCGCCTCCATGAATATGCGCAGCTCTTCGGCATCCGCCTCCGGAACCATATCTGAGCCGTCTTCTTTTTCACCAAAGGCCAGATTTGTTATCATGCGCAAATACAAATCATCAGGATGGGTAAAGTCCACACCCTCAGCCAAACCATCAGGGCCAAAGTTCGGCAGCTCCAGCTTCTCCGCCAGAGCCAGCAGCAAGGCTTCCCAATCCTGCGCCATCTCCCGCCCGAACACCTTCACTGATCCGGTCAGTGGCGCAATGACCGGCTGCCGCACGCCTTGCACCTTGAATGTAATGGAAGAGTGCGAACCGCTAAATTCCCACCGTTCCAGATAACTGGTGTCCGGGAAGATGTAGTCTGCATACATGCTTGATTCACCAATCACAATATCGCTGGCAACCAGCAGCGGCACCTTCGCCGTATCACGCAAAATTGGAATCCATGTATGTCCAGCCGGGTTAGAGTACACCGGTGAAGCCATGTACATGAAGGCTGCTTTGATCGGATATGGGTAGCCATCGGCAGCCGATGGCATAATTTCTTGATAGACATCTGTGGCCAGCGGATACCAGTTGCGTTTTGCTGGATACCGCTGATCTTCGGGCAAATCCATAAACAGCGTGGAATCTTCATACTTGGCCGCAGTACGAATCAGATCGATGCCAAATCCTGACAGCTTGCCCGGATCCATACCGGCTAAATCAAACGGCCCTTTTGCTTTCGCACCAGAAATGTCATAGGTGCTGGACCAGGATTGTCCCCCCTTCCAATCGTAGTTGCCGACGAGCAGGGGCAGGGTAAACCAGGCCGTTACATTGTAAAAGCCGTTGGTATGCTGGCTGACTCCTCGATGAATGTCCACAAACACGTTTTTACCGTAGGAGGTAAACTCCCGGGCAATTGCTTCCAGGTCACGGGCGCGGACGCCGGCAATCTCGGCCCACTCTGCAACGGTGTGTTTGCTGGCCGATTCCCACAAGATTTGCATGCCGGATTTGACCTCAAAATCACCCACCTTGGTATCTACCAGCAGCTGGCCTTCCGGGGTCGTGGTTTCGTCATTGGGGTCAAACAGGATAGGTTCGCCATCCGCGCTCAATGTTACAAATGGGTCGGTGGTGAAGGTAGCGGCCGTTTCATCTAAAGTCACATAAGTAACAACTGGATTGCCATCTACCTCTTCCTCAACCTTTTCCACCAGTCCCAGATCACTGCCCCGCAGGAATTTTCCTGCCTTGCCATCAGAAACCTTCACCAGCCAGACAGCATTTGTCCAGGTCGGTTCCTTATCGGCAGCAGCAGCCCCTTTGTTGGCGTTCTTCAGGTATTTTGCATCGTAGCGCTCATTTTCAATGATCCAGCGAATCAAGGCCAGCGCAATCGCAGCATCGCTGCCAGGGATATTGGGCAGCCATTTCCACGCCTTGCTGGCCGCTTTTTGATGACGCGGATCAATCACTGCATATTTAAACCCGCCTTTTTCCATGGCCGTCACAATGCGCGAAGCTTTATTGGTCAGGGCATAATTACCTTCAAAAACATTTGAACCGACAAAAATACCAAAACGGGCGCTGGTCGGATCCCCATGCCAATAATTCTTCGCGCCGCCTGTCCATTTAGCAGTGGCATTGTCCCACTGTTCCGTCATGGCTTTCCCGGCAAAATAGAGGCTGCCCTGGCAAACAGTCGTGTGGCCAATCGTATTCACCGTCCCCAGGCCAGAGTTGAAGAATCGCTTAACAAAGTCACCGCGGCCTGCCTTCTGGCGACCCCAGAAGTACAGAATCTGATTGTTCTTCGTACCCAGGTCTGGATGATCGGGGTCGATCATGACATCGAGATGGGCCGCGTGGTCAACTTTGAACTTTTCAACCAATGCTCGCTTGGCCTCCGAGTTCTTCTCGCCCAGGATTTTCTTGACATCCCCGCCCATCGCTTTCATAACGGCCGGGTCACGCACGACCCAGAGATCTTTCAATCCCTCAACTTCCCGGTTTTCTTCACCGGAAATATTGGCAAACAGTTTGCCCCCGTTAACAATTTCATCAACAGCCTGCTCAAATGGAATCGTCTCCCATTTGTTCTCACCCCGCTTGCCAGCTCGTTTCAGCACCTTCACCAGGCGATAAGGGTCATAGACAGATTGGATGCCCGCTTGCCCTTTCGGACACAGCGCACCCTCCACTATTGCCATATCAGCAACGGGCGTGGCATACATTTTGTGGGGGTGAAGGTTCCAGGGGCTATACGGATTCCCGTCAATTTTCGTAACGACACCTTCCTGCAGCTTTACTTTGATGCCGCACTGTCCGTTGCACTGCTGGCAAATAGAAAAAATCTGGTTTTCAATTTGGGAGGAGCCAAATCCACTTTCTGGTTCAATTGCCAACGCTTCCGGGGCAAACAGGGTCGAACCGAGAAAGGCGGTCGCTCCACCAACGATGGCCGAAATCTTAATAAATTCCCGCCGTGTGAGAGTACATTCAACCGGTTGTTCCGGCTTTTCATTTCTATTAGGTGTCATGTTACCCTTCCTGCTCCTGAATCAATTCTTCATTGTTGGTACGCTCAATATTGCTCGCAGGCTGTGGGCGCAGCCCCAGAAACTGATAGCCAGCCAAGAAAACGAGCAGACCAAACGATAAGGCAAACACCGTTACCAGCCACTCGGAGGTTGAGGGGAAGTAGCTGACTGCCAATCCGGGCCCCGTAAAGGCATTTACCAGAGGCTGTTCTAACAAACCAACAACCAGTTGGGACGGAATTACGATATTTAGGGGGACGGCGATGAAGGTAAGGATGAGCAAACCAGCCGCCACCCCAATCCGCCTGGCTGTACGAGTCGGTGTAAACAGGATGATAATGGGGAGAGCAACGCCCAGTCCAATATGGAAAACCCAGTAGATCCACCAGAATGGACCGAATAATGTCAGGCGTAACGCTTCTGCCTGGGCGGGAACACCCGGATAGAGGATAACGATTCCACCAAGTGCAGCAGCGATAAGACCAATGAGCAGAAGTCCAAACAGGAGCCTGCCCAAGCGTTGTGCCGTTGCAATATATTCTGCATCCCGTTCGCCCGTCCAAAACCAGACAAACTGGAAGGCGAGCAGTCCGGTACCAACAACTAATGCCGAGAGTAAAAAGTAGATGGGTAGTGCACTGCCTTGCCAGAGCGGCCGGGACAGGGCAACGCCAAAAACGCTGCCGGCTACCACAATCAGAGCAATACCCAGCGGCAAAGATAGATAAGACAACCATTTTCCGATGGTATTGACGCCAGCAGAACGGCCGTAAACCTCAATCAACAGCTTTGCCAGCAGCACGACCAGATAAATAACGTGCAGCCAGATCATCCAGGTCATCAAGGAACCCCATTGGGGGTTGACAAGTACATGCCAAAA
>JBFGLD010000135.1:0-9386 GCA_041576335.1 Anaerolineae bacterium
TAAGGTTAAATTTGATAAGCAAAGCTAGGTCTGCTGCCGCGCACCGAGCACAGGGTAGCTGGGCCGTATCAAAACGCATTCATAGTGCGCCACAATCCTTTGTTTCCCCTCAATTATATCAAAGATTGACATATTCGAGAAGAATTAGATATAAACAAATCCGCTACTGATAGGATTAGGACTTTTTGCTCTGTTGTAAGGAATCGAAAGATCGGTTACACTGATTATGGGTCCATTAGCTCCCTTTCTTTCAAGAAATCGAGCTGCACATTAACAAGGTTACCTGCGTTCCGGGCCGTTTGGCCTAATACGTGAAACGTCACACCTAGCATACCCTACTCGCTCGCTCCGTAATACCGGTGATGCACCAGATTTCACGCAGCATGGCTTTAACGCCTCCTGTCTCTGTATCCTGTTTGAAGGATACAGGATACGCAGGGGGCGTTTTTGTTTATCCGCCGTGGCCCCGTTTGGCTGCAGACATCAACTTACAAGCTCTCATCGACCTCATCTTCGCCGGCCTCCACCTCGGCCAAACGGCTCCTCAGCGTTGGACCTGCTTACAAGAGGTGTTCTCGACCCGCAGCGATTCGGGTAAGCAGCGTTCGAGACCGGTCATCCTCAAATTGAATAAGAACTTCAATTAAACAGCTCTTTGGATATTACTAGTCTGGAACCAGCAACGTGACCCATAGGGGTAAGTCTTTGACTGGCCCCGGTCCCGGCCTTTTTGTTCCTGCCGTGCTAAGCCAAAAGAGCCCAATTGCAGGGGATAAGATATGCACATGACCAGAAGCAGGGACTCCCCACATAGCTGCTTCATCGACGTAACTGACATTGGAGAATGAGATTCTATGCTCCGAGCCGGTCTGCTGCGGCTGACTTCAGCTGATAAGCGGCGACCCAACGCCGAGAATCAGCGCCAAGCTTAATGCAGGACAGGCTCCGGGAGCGGGGTGTGAGCCGTAACTGCAGTGTTACTTTTTCAGGAGGAGACCAAATGAAAACATTAATCGCTCTTAAAGCGGGGCTGCCTCATCCGAGCCCTGCTAACCGGGCCAGGGGCACCCTCATTTTAAAAACGTTGTTTTGGGTTGGACTAATTATTTGTCTGGGTGTGCTCTTCTTGGGCCAAGACCCAGCCAATGTCCTGGCCCAGGACCCGAGAGGATTCCCGCCTGTTCCGAACCTAAACTTAACTATTACCGATGATCCCGACCCGGTGAAAATTGGAAATATGCTAATCTACACGATCGCCTTAAGCAATGACGGTACTGCCGACGCAACGAGCGTTGTTCTTACCAGCGAGCTTGACAGCCACGTCACGTTTGTCTCGGCCAGCGATGGCGGGGATTTCAATGGAACGACCGGTATTGTCACCTGGGATGTTGGGACGTTGGCTGCAGGCGAGACGATCAGCGTCACCGTGACCGTAACGGTGGATACCATTCCTGACAATAAATTCCTTATTGCTAATAGGGTTAAAGCAGACTCCGCCGAAGGGGCTGCAGATTGCGATACTGCTACGACGACGGTTATCGCACCAAAGCTGGAGATAGTCAAAACCGATAACCCCGATCCGGTTCCGGTCGGTGATCTGCTCACTTATACTCTGGTAGTCAGCAACGTCGGCTATGCTGAAGCGACCGGCGTGGTGCTGACCGATACGCTCGATCCTGATGTCAGCTTTGCCTCGGCCAGTGATGGGGGTACTCACGACGGCCAGCCCACCGATGGTGTGGTCACTTGGGACCTGGGCACGATTGCCCCCTGGGAGATCGTAACCCGAACGGTGTCGGTCACCGTGTCAAAAACCACCTATGGGCCGCTTAACAACCTGGCCTGTGTCAGCTCTTACGAAGGCTCGGATGCCTGCGACGATGAGCCCACCGAGGTGCTGCGCCCGGAGTTAGTGGTACGAAAAATCGATGACCCTGACCCAGTCGGCGCGGGTCAGCCATTGACCTACCTAATTGAAGTGACGAACGTTGGCCAGGCCAAAGCCACCGACGTAATCGTCGCCGATAATCTCGATAGCAGCGTTACGTTTGTCTCGGCCGGCAGCGGCGGCACCCACGATGGCGTAAATCCAAATGGTACCGTAACCTGGCCATCCATCTCTATGCTGCAGCCGGGAATGTCGATTACGCGGAGCGTGTCCGTTACGGTTGGGCAGGATGTCAGTTGTGGTTCTACGTTCCCCAACACGGCCGAAGCAACGTCTTCGGAAGGTGCGGGGGACGACGATACGATCGAGACAACCATAGGAAACGGCCTCATTACCGTTAGAGCTTGTCTGGATAAGAATGCCGACGGAGACTGCAGTGGTGAGGATGAAATTCCGCCGCCAGCCGGCGTACAGGCCTGTTTAGTGGCCGGCGACGATAGCGAGATTTGTCTACCGGTTCCGGCTGAGTTCTCGGTAGCCCCCGGTAGTTATGCGGCCCACCTTGAGTTTACCGGCGATAGCCAGGGTTACTACCCGACGATCCCTTCTAAAATTGTCGCGGTAGAGCAGTGTGGCATCGCCGAGATTACGTTACCTGCCGTAAACCCGGTACATCCCAAGGGCGTGGCAGTCCACGAGCCGCTCAATAAAGTCTACGTCGCCTTCCAAGGACCCAAGATCAATGGTGATAAACCCTATCCCTTTGTGGCGGTAATTGACGGCGAGTCTGATCAGGTGCTGGGTACTATTCCGGGTGGTGCGAGCGGAATTGGCCGCAGCCCGTGGGGTGTGGCCGTGTCCGGTGATAACGTCTACGTGGGCTCATTTGATGACGGTTGGGTATCTGTAATTGATGCCAACACGGACACTGTAATGAGTAATCTTGAGCCAAGCGGCGACTTCCAACCTGCTGCCCCTGCGGTCAATCCGGTCAACGGTTGGGTACACTTCCCCGATTATCGAGGCGGGCGCATTGTGGTAATCGACGGTTTGAATATCATCGCCGACCCGCGCGTTCATATCGCCCCGGCCAGCTTTAGCCCGTTCGAAATGGTCGTCGCCGATGATGGCAAGCAGGGTCACAATTTTGTAACCATGCGCGATGCGTTGAGACCCCAACGGTTCAAGTTAGCGAGCCTTAGTGGGCTGAGTGGAGAACTTAATCATCCCGATATTGGCTTGCCTAACGGCGGCACAGGTACGCCGCACGCTATCGGTCTCTGGCAGCAGCCGGGAATGAATGAACCACGCTTTTTCATTACCTTTGCCGACGACCCCCGTCCCACCAACGAACCCTTCCCCAATCCCAATAAACTGGCCGTGTACAGTTTTCCGCTGGTCAACCCCAAAGATGTCTTGCAGCGAAATGTCAATATTGTGGTGGGCGACTACGCCGAAGCCGGCCTAATATATGATCCAACAACCGACCAAATGGTCGGTACCTTTGGCGGATTCGCGTACGATGGTTCCAAGGATGATCTAGCCGCTTGCGACAGCCCTGAACGCGGCGGAATCTATACCACTAACTTTGACGGGAATGTAGGACCCGGCTTTGCCCCCAATATAGTGGTTGGCAGCCCGAAGCTTGTGGCGTCCGACTTGGCGTGGAAGAATCCCTTTGAGATTGCCATCAATCCCAATAATGAAAAGGTGTATGTCTCCGATCGCTGCTGGAACGACTTTCCCGGTGGAGGCCGGGAGATTGGCGGGGCGGTACTCATCTATGACCGCGATGCCAACCCTCAAACAGCCGGCACGACGGCAGCCCTCGAAAACATAAGCCAGGATTTACACGCCGCAGGGGATGCAAATGGTGACGGTATAATTGATATAAGCGACCTGTCCCTCATTGCCGGTCGCTTTGGCAGCGATGATCCTGCTGCCGATATAAATGGCGATGGCGTGGTTGATATTTACGATATGAGTATTGCCGCTGCCAACTATGGGCTCAAGTAACACTCGATAACTAGAGACGTTAGCGGCAACATCAGACCTGACAGGTTTTTGCTGGCCCGGCCAGAACGGGCAAAATCTGTCAGGTCTTTCTCATGCTTAAGTTGACATAATTGACTTGAACTCAACTTTATGGTAAGCTGTAAACAGGCCTAAGCTATCACGGATAGACCCTACAATTCGGGTCCGGGGTGCTAGCTTAAGTCTCAAGTTTGTAAACGCGGTTCTACCTACATATCACTTAAAAGCTGTTTTAAAAGACTGGGCCAGTTTTAAAATGTTCTCAAATTTGAGCTGAAATCAGTCTAATCAGACTGGCCCAGTCGAGCCGGCGGTACTTTTAAAACAGTCTCTTAATTTCCATTGCGAAATGTGAAGTAGGCATCCCTATGCCCCGCAAGCGCAAAGAGATGCGTCTGCTGCCCTATTTTGCAATGAGTACTCGTTAGATTGGGGTAATATGATGAAACTCCCATCCAAAAAATTATCCTATAAATCGCTTTTTGGCTACAGTCTAATGGTCATTGCCCTTTTGATTGTAGCCGTGCCGGTTTTTGCCGCAAACAGCAGCAGGGCACGACTGCTTGATTTGTCATTTGGGGACCGAACCGGTCAAACACCCCAGTCCAGTCGCACCCTGAGTCAGGGTATCAACGTTGACCACCTTAATCCAGGCCAAGAAAACTGGTATATGTACGATCGCAATAGCTTCGACTCGACCCTTTCCTCTTGGGTTTCTTTAGCCTTACGCTATGAGAGCGAAGCGCGTATTACTTCGGATCAGGTCAATTTTGAGGTGTTTGCTCAAATGCCAAGTAACTCTTGGTTCCAATCAGAGTCCTCTTCTCCGCAAATGCTTGGCGTTGGCGCACGTTCGCCGCTAAAGACCGCCAACCAAGCGCTCGTGGAGTCGTTTTGGAGCGGTCAGCTGGAGGAACAAGGGTTTTACGTTCGCGTGTTTAATAACTCCCCGTTCGGTTTAGATTACACCTTGGAGGCCAAAGACGAGCAGCCCGCGGTGGCAGGGGCAGTTCCGGCCGGCCTCAACACAGCCCGGAGTGAAGCCGAAGCCCTTAATGCTCGACAACTGGCCTGGACCCTGACGGCTCAGGCCGTCGAAAATATGACGGCTGGAGAAGCCGCCTTCTGGATGCGACAAGCGCAGTCGGTGGGCTGGTTGGTCACTCAAGGCATGGCCGCGGAGTCTATCCCGCAGCCGGGAGAGGCCGATCCTCAAAAACTGTGGGATTTGACCGCACAAGCAATCAGCGGACAGGATGCCGACGCGGCGGCTCAATGGCTTATTCAAGCCGACGCGTTGGGTTGGTTATCTATCTCCCTGAACGACAGTCAGCGCCTTTATGCTGCCGGTAAGGTGGGGCAAAATGAGGTTAGTCCGTCCGGTTCGCTGGTCCCTACGCAGCCTAGCGAGCCCCAGGAAAAATATACACCTATTAATATCTACCCGAACAACCCGCTTGAGCTTAACCCAGAGCACGTCAACAGCGGCCGCTTGCTACCGTACGGAGAACATTGGTACACACTGCGTCGAGATGATCTTGATAAAGATTTAATCGAAGACATGGAAATGACGATGTTTTTTACGCCCAGGACAGGTTACATGAGTGACCGGATTAATTTCGAAATATTTCCGGCCGGCCAATTTCATATTTGGGCGCGTGGTGACTCGAATTATATGGAGCATTTCGGTTTGGGCATGTGGGTTTCGCGGGATGAAGACCCAGATACCGGGGAGCGTCTGTGGACTGGGTCTTTAGTTGACGGTGATCGGTATCTCATCAAGGTCAAAAATGGTACGCCGGACGTCGTGGATTATTATCTTTTCCCTAACGATGTAGAAAATTCTGAATTAGGGAATCCGACGCTCCACCAAAGTGACAAAGCCACAGGCTACGTTCCGTATGCTCTCTCGCCTCCGACCCGTCCGGAATTTTCAAGGTGAGCCTGGGCTAGAGCGGATTCAATCTTGGCTTGCTGTTTTGATCGGCCCCATCTAACAACTCGCGCACTTTGCCGGTTAGATCGGCCAAGGTGAACGGTTTCTGTAAAAAAGCAGTTCCCGGGCTTAAGATTACGTTATCGATGATGGTATCGTTGGAGTAACCCGATACGTAGAGCACCTTAATTTCGGGCCGCAGCGGGGTTAGACGTTCGACTAAGCCGCGGCCGCTGAGGCCACCGGGCATTACCACGTCAGTCAGCAGCAGGTGAATCGGGTCTGGATGCTGTTCAGAGATTTGTAGGGCGCTCTTGCCATTACTTGCTTCTAACACTGTGTATCCATCCAGGCCCAAAATGTGGCGAGCTAATTCCCGAACCGATTCCTCGTCCTCCACAAGCAAAATGGTTTCCGAACCACGTGGGCGGTGACCAGGCTTGTCAGATTTGGCGGCCTCAGCCGGCCCTTCAATCCTCGGTAAACAGATTTCAATCATTGTGCCTTGCCCAAGTTCACTATATGCCTCGATGTATCCTCCGCTCTGGGTAATTATGCCATAGACGGTGGCCAAGCCTAATCCTGTTCCTTTGCCCTGCTCTTTGGTTGTGAAGAAGGGTTCAAAGATATGCGACAAAGTCTCCCTATCCATCCCGCTACCTGTATCCCTAACCAGTAGTTTGACATAAGGACCGGGTTCCAGGTCAACGTGCCGCCGGACGTGCAAGCTATCCAGATCAAAATTCATTGTCTCGATGGTTAATTTACCGCCCTGGGGCATAGCATCGCGAGCATTGACAGCCAGGTTCATAATGACTTGTTCAATTTGACTGGGGTCGGCCCTTATTCGCTCCAGCCTTGGATCGAGCACCGTGTTCAAGGCAATATCTTCGCCAATTAACCGCCGCAACATGGTTTCCATGTTGGAAATCACCGCGTTCAGGTCAAGCACCTGTAGTTGAAACATCTGCTTTCGGCTAAAGGCCAGGAGTTGGCTGGTGAGAGAGGCAGCCCGCTTTGAGGCTTTTTTGATTTCTTCGACCTCTCTGCGCGGCGTATCTCCGCTGCCCAGGCGGCGCTGGAGTAGGAGTTCACTGTAACCCGTGATGACGGTTAGCACGTTGTTAAAGTCGTGAGCCACTCCCCCGGCCAACCTGCCAATGGCTTCCATTTTTTGCGACTGGCGGAGCTGCTCCTCAAGCTGCTTTCGCTCGGTGATATCGGATACAACGCCGTCTAGCCGAATGACCCGGCCCGCCCGGTCCAACGTGGGCGACGTGGTACCATACAGCCATTTTACCTGGCCATCCGGGCGGATAATACGATACTCGTGCGTTACGAGTTCACCCCGAAATTCCTGCTCAAGTATGACCTTGGCTTGAGCTTTGTCCTGGGGATGGATGATGCTAAGCCAGGCGTCGACGCTGCGCATAAAATACTCCGGGGGATAACCGGTAATCTGTTCAACCACGGGTGAATAATAAAGATAAATGACTTGATCATCGATAACATCCGCACTCCAAACATAATCTGTAATAGACTTTAACAAGGTTTGAAAAGCTTGCTCACTTTCTCTCAGGGCAGCTTCCACCCGCTTCCTCTCGGCAATTTCATTCTTGAGTTCTTTGTTCGCCTTGAGCAGCGCTTCGGTTCGCTTTTCAACATCTTTTTCCAGAATTTCACTGTAGCTGGCCAAATGGGTGTGGAAAGCCCGGTGAACATGCACCAGCAGCTCTTCGATATCGCCCATCTTCCTAACATAGGCAAAAGCCTCTTCATTGAGCGCGGCCATGGCCGACTCCAGCGAGGCATAGCCGGTGTTGATGATCAGCTTAATGTCGGGATTTTGCACTTTTAGCTGCTTTAAGAGGTCCAAACCGTTTATATCTGGTAGGCGTAGGTCCAAGATGCCCACGTTAATCTCACGTTGTCGACAAATGTGTAAGGCCTCTTGACCTGTCTGGCAGCAAATGGCTTCAAGATTTTCCATAGCCAGAATGTCAGCCAAGGTCTTGAGCTGAGCGGAATCGTCATCAACAACCAAAACCGGATTGGTGGTTTGGCGTAACGCACCATTATTCATCATCTTCTCCCGGTTTCTCCAGCAGATTAGAGTGTTGTTGTCGCTGCACCTTCTCCAAAATCACGAGCAGCCGGTCAATGTCCAGCGGCTTCTTAAAAAAGGTATAGGCATTTTGCCGAACCGCCTCCTCTGCCTGTTTGAGAAAATCTACATCCGTCTCGGCCAGCATAATAGCCACAGAGGTCGGCGTGATCTGTTTAAGGGCTAAATAAAGCTCCAAGCCATTCATCGGGGCCAATTTAGTGTCGATCATAATTACACTGAAGCGAATCTGTCTGGCCAGTTCAAGCGCCTCACTGGCAGTGCCGGTGGTATAGGCCCGATAATGGCGTCGGTTTAGGAACTCAGCCAGCGTCTCTTGCTCCTGTTGATCATCCATCACAATCAGAATTGGAGGTTGCTGAATTTGTTGGATCAGTTGGAGGACTATCTCTACGTCGAGTGGCTTTTGTAAGAAAGCAATCGCGCCTTCTTTCAAGGCTTCGCGTTTTAGATCCTCAACCGTGTAGGCACTCATCATAATGACCCGGGTATTTTCGGCGAGGTTCTTGATACGCCGGTAGGCTTCGACCCCATTCAGGTCGGGCATGCGAGCGTCCATGAGAATGATGTCAAATGCTTGCGCTTGACACCATTCGATGGCCTCCAGCCCGGTACTGGCAGTTACCACCTCATACCCCTCGACCTCCAAAATATCTTTCAGGGTGCGTTGCATGCTTATGTGATCGTCGACGATCAGAATTGAGAGCATTTTATCCATAATATCTTGTCGCTTTGCTAAAGATGAGTTAGATTTTCCAAATAAGCGGGCAAAACAATTCGAACGGTCGTGCCTTGAGCAACCCGACTGCTCAAGGTAATACTGCCCTGATGCGTTTCAATGATTTGCCTGCAGATACTCAACCCCAACCCGGTCCCCTGAGCTTTAGTTGTGTATAAGGGTTCGAATACCTTTGTTATTGTGTCGACATCGATGCCCCGGCCATTATCTCTCATCTTAATTTGGACCTGTTTTTCTTCTATTAATAAACGGGCCGAGACCGTGATTTGCCCGTTGGCTGAACAGGCCTGACCGGCATTGGTAAGCAGATTTACAAAGACCTGTTGGATTTGGGTCGGGTCAGCCCAGATCAAAAATGGTTCAGGATTGAAGTCCAGCTGCAGCTGTATCTGGTCTGACAACTTAGCGCGGTGGACAGCTTCGACAATCGCGGTCTGCAAGTCGACTGCTTCTTGCTTTGGTGGTTTCATGCGGGTTAAGTCTAACAAGTTGGTGATGACCCGGTCGGCTGTGTCGATTTCCGCTTCGATTAGCTCCAAATGATCATTTACTTTGGGGTTATCCTTGTTATAAATGCCCTGCTTATCGAGATGTTTGAGATAAAAGCAGGATTGTTTGATCGATCCTAAAGGGTTACGCAGTTCGTGGGCAATACTGCCGGACA
>JBFGLD010000136.1:0-9353 GCA_041576335.1 Anaerolineae bacterium
CCTTCAATCTCTAATTCCCAACGGTTCAACTGACCTTGATCCAGCGGAGCCAGGTCTTGGACATGCAGGGTCCAATCCCCGGTTAAGGGTTGTCCGACCAGGTTGCTCAAACCGGGCGTCGTGGTTGGGTCGAAGGAGGTCTGGATGTTGTCGGCCCGGCTGCCGCTGCGATTATGCAGCTCCACGGACGTTCCTGACGGGGCCAGCAGCGTGAGGCGTAAATCTCCGCGGTAGGTGTGGGTAATGTCAACGGTTACTTTAACCGATGAAATGATGGCCGCCTCAGAAAAGCTAATGACATCACGCACACCGGCAGCATCGTGATCGGGAATGGCCAATATCTGGGCTGAAGCTTCCCGAAATGTCTGTGCGCCTGCCGCATCCCGGCGCCGGACGGCTTCCTGCACGGCCCGGAACGCGTTGACCTTGCCATAGCCGAACCACTGGGAATGACCGTTCTGATCGTATGAGCCAAAAGAGTGACCCAACTGCGGATCGGAGTCGTTGTCGATAATTTTATCGGCCGTCGTTTCAAGAATCTCTCGCACCTCGCGGGCGGTCAGGCTAGGGTTGGCCGATATTACCAGGGCCGCTACGCCGGCGGCTGTGGGGCAGGCGCTGGATGTACCCCCAAAGTCACGGGTGTAGTCAGTGGCGGAGTAGCCGCCTGCCCCGCGGCGGTCGGTGGTGACCACGCCGCGCCCGCGCAGGGGTGTGGTGATGCGAGGGTAGGTGGCAATAGGCATCCAGCCCTGTGGGGTAGGGAGGAGTGTACCCGGATGGCCGTTATTACTGGGGGCGCAGATCGAGATCTCAGCCCCCCAATTGCTGTAGGCCGATTTTCTGGCTTCACTGTTGCAGGCGGCCACGGCCATCACGTCCGGGTGGGTAGCAAAACCGTCCAGCCAGCGGGTCGGCCCGCGAAAGATGTCGTTCGGCCAATCCTGCTCGTCCACGGTTCCGTTGACCGGACGATTTGAGTTGCCCGCGGCGAAGAGGATGACACAGCCTAGGCCATTCCGGCCAAGCGTGGCCGCTCGGTGCAGCGCATTTTTTTTGCGGATAGACAGGGGGAACTCTTTGGCTGCCGCCCCCCAACTGCAGGAGATGACGCTCGCCCCGTTGTTCACAGCCCAGCCAAACATATCTTCGATGGCCTCATCGTCGATGCCGCCCATGCGAATGGGCATTAAGGCGCAGCCCGGGGCCACGCCCACTACCCCCTGCCCATTCTCTTCGGCTATGGCCACACCGGCGCAGGCCGTACCGTGGTTATCGTCTTCAGATTCGGGCAGCGGTTCAAAATCCTGACCGGCCAAGTCTCTGGGGGCGATTATCTTGCCGCTGCCCTGGAAGTCGGTGTGGTGAATATCGACCGAGTCGTCAATCACCGCCACCACTACCGACCGTTGCCCGCGTTCAATGTCCCAGGCCCGCTCGCAGTCAAGATGGGAAGCCGGGGACACGAAAACCCCGCCGGGATTTTGCAGATGCCACTGCTCCGGGAACAAGTCATCCGCAGGGGTGTAAAACTTACTGGCCGGCACGACGATGTTGGGTTCTGCTGCCGCAACTTGCTCGGAGGCCGCCAGGCGATTTGCGATTTTGATCGGATTTTCTTCTGCCTGGCCGGTGACCCGGAACACAAATGTGTAGGCCAGTCCCGGTACCGGCTTGACCAGCGATAGACCTAACTCCGTGGCGATTTGCTCAATCTCCCGGTCGCTGATGTTGGGCTTAAATTGGACCGTAATCTCGTCTGTCAAGTAGACTCGCGAAGTGGGGTCCCCGGCGATGGCATAGACGTGTGACGCGAATTCAACCTCATTCCCGTCGCGTACCCGATCCATCACCGTGTCACGAGCCGAAGCGTCCACGGCAAACTCCTCCAAACGCTGCCGCGGAAAGCTATCGCTGTGGTCAACGTCGTAGGTGGTGGCCACCGCAGAAGGATTGACGCGGCGCTTCAACCGAACTGCAAAACGGTCCGGAATTTTCTCGAGGCTTAACCGCTCTCCTCCCTGCCACAAATATGTACCCGCGCCCTTTTCTAATTCCTCGGTCATGGTAATTCCTCCTTATCATTTATCGTTCAGGTGTCATTTACCGCGCTTGCGCACCAACCTGCATTATGCAAATCCAAGGCGAAACTAAGATCAGGATCAACGGCAGCTTGGGCAGGATGTTCCAAGAGGTTATCGTGGTAATCTGGCTAATCTTGTCTCAATTTTGCCGTGTTCAGGCAGGGTGTAGGTTAACGAGCCGTACTCACTTCTTTACGATGAATGGTAAGTAAATCCCAGCTTTTCCAACCATGGTGATGACGGGCTGGCTGCCGTTCACGTTAACGCTGCCCAATGCACTAACGCTGCCGTCAGCCTGCGCCCCATATTTGTGGTTATTCAAGATCGTTTCATTCTCGCTGAAGACGACGAGTTTGACCTGAGTTTCCTGGCCGGGGTCCAAATTGGCGACCGGCCAGCTCGCCACCCCGCCACTCTGACTGCCACCGCTAACGTAGACGGCTCCAGCCGGAATTCGATCGGTGATGACGATATTGGTGGCCGGCAGAATGCCGTGATTCGTAAGGGTTAAGGTGTAGGTGACCAACTCACCGGCGGAAACGCTGCTTGGCCCGGATTTAACAATAGCCAGGCCCTGCTCCTTCAGTAGGAAAAGACCGCCCTCAATATCGCTCACCAGAATTGTGCCACTCGGCAGATAGGGGTATACGCCCCAGGCTCCGTTGAAGTTGGGGCTATCGCTGGTTGGAAATGTGTCGAAATAAGCGATATCGCTGGTTTCGTTTGGGTTGGCCACGTCTAGTATAGTTAATCCGCGCCGGTAATTAGACATATAGTAGTGGCTGGCTTTGGCGTAACCGTTGTGGTCAATAGCCCGGGTCGGACCTTCCCAAATATGGCTGACAAAGGGTTTTGTTAGGTCAGAAATGTCCAGCACGCGTAAGCGGGTGTTATGTCCAAAAAAGAATTCATCCAACTCGTCCTGAACAAAGATGAACATTTTGTCGGCTGACCACCAGCCGGAGTGGGTATAGCTCGAACCTGTGTACGGGGTCGAACTAATCTGGGACGGGGCGTCTTTCTCGGTCACATCCCAGATGTCAACCGTATTTTCGTTGAAGTCGACATACAGCTCACATGGGTTGTGCCCGGCATCGCAGTAACTGCTCGCCCGTGTATCCGTAATGACCAGGGCTGTGCCATCATGAACATAGCCCGTGCCCGGGGACCCTGCCGCCACTTCGGTGGGCGCGGTTGGGTTGGTCAGGTCGAGAATGCGAAAGAGGCCACCGGCTACATCGGAGCCAAAAATGTAGGCGTGGGCTGTGGGACCGTTCAGGGTGATGGCCGTCGTGTAATCGACGTTGCCGATATAAATATTATGTGCCTGCAGGAAACCGGTATAGGCGTTAGCCAACGAAATACCGGCAGGTAGGTTACTCAGGTTGATGATTTGAAGCCCGTCGTTAACCTTGTCGGCCGTAACGTAAGCATATGCATCCCACCGGCTTTGGGCGCTGTTGAAAAATTGGTAGACTTTTACATCTCGCCAAATTGTATCTGTGCCCGGAATTGCCCCGACTTCGATGGGATGATAGGGATCGGTCACATCGACAACGGCTGTGCCGTTGCTAAGGCCGATGATCGCATATTCTTTGTTATCATTCAGATTCACATAACCCCAGATGTCATTGGCGGAACCGGGAGCTAGGCTGAATTGACTTAATGGAACTCGCCCTAATAGATCAATGCCTTTACAAGAGTACACCGCGGCGGCCCCGCCCGAACACGGTGTGGCTTCGGCCGGAGCGTTCTGGAGGGTTTGTAGATCGGCCGGCTGGTGCCGTTCTACCCGGTCAGGCCCAATTGCTTTGGCATCCTGAATCAACTTGAATCCCCTTGCTAGGAGGGGCTGCTCATATTGATCGTCCGGACCGATCAGGAAGGTCGCATACCTGACGGGCTCTTGAACGGTAAAAGCATCATCAAGACTAAAACCCCCTGTTACCAAGATAACCTCGCTGAGGAGCAGGCTGATATCTGAATTATCAAAAAAGTAGGTACCGGCGGCCACCCGGATCTGCTCCCCGAGCATTGCCTGGTTGACAGCATACAGAATTGTCCGGCACGGGGCCCGTGGGTCGTCGCAATGGCCGGTGTCGATTCCGTTCGGAGCGACGTATCGAAACGGGAATTCGCTATCGTGGGCTTTCGCCTCAACAGCCAGGCCGAACTGCAAAATTAGTAAAAGCAGCAGCAAACAGACGCTGATCAATAAGAAATGTAAAGCCGGCAATTTAAAAAGATGGCGCATTGGCTATTCCTAGCGTAACTATTGGACTTACGGAAAATTAGCGGATCCCGAGGCGCAGGGAGAATTGCATGGTAACAAGTTCCTCTAAATAGCTTTCACGACGCCCCACAAAGAATTTAACCAGTATATTATTACGGCATTTATGTTATACCCAAAACTATGAAAATCGCCAATGATGACCGGCTCCATCGTTGTGTGCAACCCTCCCTGAACAACGGCTAAATCGGCCACTGCCAGACACTCGTAAAGATATAGCAGCGGATAGACACGAGAACGGTACGATGATGCGACAATACTTTAGACTGGAGTTTCTTATGGTCGCGCAAATTCAGGTATGGCTTTGGTAGAATCAACTGGACGAATAATCCTAAGCCCGATAACGTCCGTGTCGCAATTTGGTCACGATTTTGTCACCGTCAGCTGCTAGAATGAGTCAAGGTAAAGATTGCGGGCCGCTAAACGTTCTCTATCCAAGGGGAAAGCAAAAGTTAAGTGCATTATCAGCCCAAAACTATATGAGAGCTCAGGGCCGAGCTTCTTTAGAGAAATGGTTGAATATGTTTAGGCGACGTTCCAAAAAATTGCTGCCGTTCGAGGCCGTTAAAACAGCCTTGAACTTGTACGCCTCCGTTGACCGAGGTCGGCAAGATATCGACCTCGACAAGGTTCTCGGCAGCGTTGGCCGGTCTCGGGATTTTACGCGTTCTTTTCTACCAAAAAATCACGTGAGTGAGCAACGTTGGCGGAGGCTTGACGACTTGTTCCACCGGCAGGGCTTTGAGCCCATACGTGTTTATCAGGTCGGCCAAATTTATTTTGTGTTGGACGGTAATCATCGCGTCTCCGTTAGTCGATCGCTTGGTCTGGAAACGATAGAAGCTTATGTGGTCGAGTTTCCGACCTCTGTACCGGTCTGCCAAGATGACGATATGGAAAGTATTCTGCGGAAATCGAGGCAGCCACCGAGCGACTGCGTCCACAAATCAGCCGGTCTGCATCGGCAAATGCATTCGGCAACTGTATGTTGTGCCCGACTTGTTATTGGATAAGCGGGGCTATTAGTTGAAAGTCACTTCGAGCCGGGGCTTACCTGATCGATGAATTAGGCCCATATCGGCGCGATTCGCCGCCGGTTATTTGCTCGGCGAGGATTGCCAAAGCCAGGCGAGAGAGGTATGCACGAGAATGCCCTATCGCAGCTGGAAACCAAGGGAGAATAGGAGAAAGACAAATGAGTGCGAAATTTGAAATAAGTCACCATCAGTCCGGTGGAGCAGTCTTTGATAAGGCCATTGTCATCGGCGGCAGCATCGCCGGCCTAACCGTGGCCCGTATCTTAGCCGGTCATTTTGCCCACGTAACGGTTATCGAGCGGGATCACCTATCCAAAACCCCCGATTTCCGCCGGGGAGTACCCCAGGGACGCCACGCTCATACCCTGCCGCTGCGGGGTCAGAAGATTCTGGAGCAGCAATTTCCCGGTCTGGTTGAGGAATTACTGGTCAGGGGCGCAGTGTCGATCAATGGCGGCAGCGAAATGGCCTATTATATCGCCGGTGGATGGCATCAACTGCGTCACCATACCGCCCTCGTCTCGATGACGTACAGCCGGCCCCTGTTAGAGTCCACCATCTATCGCCGCCTGGCGAGTCACTCTAAAGTGCACTTCATCCACGACCATGAGGTGGCCGGCCTGAGCGTTGATGACCGGGGTGAGCGGGTGACCGGCGTGTATTTGCGCAGGCGACGCGAACTATCATCCACGGAAACCCACTTGGCTGCTGAGCTGGTCGTGGACGCGAGCGGACGCGATTCGCAAGCGCCGCAGTGGTTAGCCAGCCTGGGCTATATGCCGCCTCTGGAATCGACGGTCAACGCTTTTCCCGGCTACGCCACGCGTATTTACCGGCGTCCAACCGAGTCAAGCGAAAGCTGGAAAACTCTATATATCCGGCCGAAACCGCCCACCGGTACCCGCGGTGGTCTGATCATCCCCATCGAAGGTGACCGCCGGATTGTGACCTTAATCGGCATGGCCCGTGACTATCCGCCTACCGACGAGGAGGGTTTCCTGAACTTTGCCCGCAGTCTGCCCGCTAACCCGTTGTACGATGCGATCAAGCATGCCGAGGCACTCACTAAACCGTATGGGTACCGCCGTTCCGAAAATCGGGTTCGTCATTTTGAGAAACTGCCGCGGTACCTGGAAGGTTTTTTGGTGTGCGGTGATGCAGCCTACGCTCTGAACCCGGTCTACGCCCAGGGCATGACGGCGGCCCTGATGGGTAGCCAAGCCTTAGACCGCTGTTTGCACGAACAAGCCCGGCAGAGTGGCCTGACCGGCCTAGCCGCCATCTTCCAAAAACAGTTGAGCCAGGCGGTGGCCGATCCGTGGCGACTGGCAACGCGCGAAGATCGACGCTGGCCAACTACGGAAGTCGCACAGGATATAGCTCCGGTCCGATTTCAGGTGTCAGATTTTAGGGTCAACACGATGGCTGCACCGGTTGAACTGTAACCTTTCGAGAGCGCTCGAGATTGAGAAAGTTGGAAGCCGTTGGAATAATCTGACCCGGCCCGAATCTTCAGCGGAACTTCCTTACAGCTCAAACCGAACGCTCCTCACTTAGCAGTTTGCGTATTGTGCTAAAATTCGTAGAATCTGTACGGGAACTTTTTTGAAGGAGAGGTGCAGATTTGGTTTTTCCTGCAGCGGCTGCGTCGCTAAAGCCAAATTGATCGCTTATGACCGAACAATCGACAGAACAAGATCATACGTTGGGAACAACCCTTCAGGTGTTAGCACACCAGGCGGGATTAACCCCCGAGGAGTTAGCTCGGCTCCGGTTATCTGACCTGAATTTGGCTGGTAAGAGTCCTAACATCCGTTTCACACCTGAGGGCAGTGACGAAGCAAGAACTGTAGCGCTTGATTTGGAGGCGCACCGCGCGTTGGTGAATTGGCTTGTGGCTCGGCCCGACTCGATTGGAGATTTTCTATTTCCCGGAGTTGAGGCCGAGCCTTTGGAAGCGCAGGAAATAGCGCGGCTGATCAGAAAGGCTAACCAGGCCAAGCCAACCGTATCGAAGCGTGACGCCGGGTCCGCAGCAGCAGCGTCTCAGCCCGAAGCCGAGGGTCAGGCAGGAATGTCGGGCCCATCTCGACCCGTGCCGCCGGCGCCCATACAAGAAGAGTCTTTTCCGGAGCCGACAAGAGAATCCAGCCGGTCTCGACCCGTGCCTCCGCTTTCCAGGCCAGAAATGGGCGCCCCTCCGCCCGGTTTCAGAACCGGCGATACAACAAATGTCCGGCCCGTATCGCCGCCGCCGCCAACGGCTCCGGAGGAGGACGAGTCGGTCAATATTCCTTTACCCAGGTCCGTTCCGAAAACGCCGCCACAGCGCCCGTCTCGACCCGTTGTCCCTGCGCGGCCCACATCACGGCCCGTGACGCCGCAATCCAAGTCCGGTCCGGCTGCGCCGATCCCGCGCCAGGAAGAACAGGACAGGCCAACGCAGCAGCCGCGAATCGTCAGATCCACGCCATCGCCAACGCTCAAAAAAGAGTCTTCTTCTAAAATGACGCCTCCCACCAAGGTGCCAGAGGGCGGCATGTCACCTAAAGCGGTATCTTCTGCCCATCCACCGTCAGCGGAGAAGCCGCAGGCTGCGCCGTCACCGCCATTATCTGGGGAAATGGAGAGTGCGGACAAGCCTACTGCGGCCCAAGTGTCGCCGGCAGCACCTGCCGTGAAGAAACCGGCGCAGGCTGAGCCTAGTATGAAAAAGGGAAAGCTGACCGCTCAAGAGGCTGCAACTAAAGAAGTTGCAACTTTGTCGTTGCCTCGTCGGCTGGTTGTGCCGGGCGTGGTGGCCGTTTTACTACTCTGCGCGGCCTGCTTAGGTGGCGCTGCTTGGCTGGCTTCGCAAAGTGAAGCCGGCAGCGGCTTACTAGCTGCCTTGGGGTTGGCAGGCGATTCTGTCGGAATTGAAGCAACCGGCGAAGCTGAGGCTGCAGCACTGGAGTCAACACCGGCGCTCGGCGACTCCCCCCTGCCTACACCCACGCTGCCGCCTACGTTGACCCCGACACCGCTAGCCCCAACTGACACGCCCATACCGTCCACCGACACACCGACACCGAGCCCGACTGAGACACCCAGGCCAACCGATACGCCCATTCCGACTGATACAGTCGAACCAACGCCGACCGAGACGCCGATCGCTGCCGAACCCAGCGAAACGCCGACACCGGAGTCGACGCCGACCCCAGGCCTGAAATATGGAGTGCCTGTGTTATTAGAGCCGAAAGATGGTTTTGACTTCATACGGGGAAATACCATTGAGTTAGGCTGGCAGCCGGTAGGCGAGTTGGCCCCGGATGAACAGTATGCCGTGCGGTTGGTCTATCCGTTCAACAATGAGATCACGTATCAAGGGGCAAATATTAAAGAGACAGTATGGACCGTACCGCCATCGTTATTTGGTCAGATCGATCCGCCTGAGAATCGTTATGAGTGGTTTGTTGTGGTGGAAAGGCTTAACGAGGATGGTTCCGGCACGCCGATTAGCCCGGAAAGTGAAAGACGATCCTTTACCTGGAAATAGCCTGAACCCGTAGAAATCTGATCTTAGCAGGCCAGCCGCCTGCCTAAAGACAAAAATATACTCGGCGAGGTAATTACTTACCTCGCCGATTACAATTTTATTGAGCCGGATGCGACCCCGGCTCACACTAAGGAGGGAAAAAATTAAGTCGCTTTGGGCTTACTGATTGTTAGCGTCCCCGCGACAGGATGGGCAGTGCAAGCATTCCGCACATCCCAACGGCAAGGATAACAGAAGTTCGAAGCTCACGGTAGTGACAAATGTCACTAAAAATTTGTGATAAATGTCACTACTTGGCGCTCAATTCGGTGAAAAGAATAAAAAAGAGCCGGGATTATCCCGGCTCTGAGCTAAGGAGAAAATTTAGATGACTTTGAACTACTTGACTTTCTACTGCCTCAAATTCC
>JBFGLD010000137.1:0-9352 GCA_041576335.1 Anaerolineae bacterium
CAAGCAGACGGCACTGCAACGAGCCGCTCGTAGCATGACCCTTAATTCCGGGGACGGTGTGCGCCTGCAGGGATATTACTCACCCCGGCCTGAAAAGCGATCCAAGGGGCTGGTGCTGCTGCTGCACGGTTGGCTGGGGCACGCGAATGCCAGCTACGTCGTGACCATCGGCGACTATCTTTACCGGCAAGGCTATGCTATCTTTCGACTCAACTTTCGGGACCACGGGGATACTCATAACCTCAACCCCGGCTTGTATCGCGGCGACCTGTTGGATGAAGTGTTTGGCGCCACGAGGCTCGTTGCCGAACTCGAAAGCCAGCGCCCGTTCCACGTTATTGGCGCCTCGATGGGGGGCAACGTTGCCATGCAAATCGCCTGGCGCTGCGCCCAGAGGCCCGTGCCGAACCTGGGTCATATTATTGCGTTTAATCCTGACATTAACCCATATCACACGGTGCTCGCACTCGATACAGGGCCGGCCATATATTTGGCCTATTTTCGACGCAAATGGCGCGCGTCGTACCAGAAAAAGCAGGCCGCATTCCCGGCGCTGTATGATTTTTCCGAACTGTCGAAAGCTCGTACTTGTATGGCCATGACCGAGGCATTTGTGCGCTACACGCCTCACGCCTCTGCGGCAAACTACTTCAAGAGCTACACGGTGACCCCGGCGATGATGGCAACCCTGCGCAATCCTTTGACTGTCATCACAGCGGCCGACGATCCGATTGTCTCCGTTTCAGATTTCTTCGCTTTGGTCGACCTAACAGATGACCTTATGGTTCATATTCAGCCCTATGGCGGCCACGTCGGGTTCATCGACATTTTTCCGTTCCGGGTGTGGGCCTGTCAGGCTGCTCTTACAATTTTGGAAAATTTTGTTTGACAATCTTTGATCTCAGTTTTATAATCAGCATGCTCGTGCGGGTATAGTTCAGTGGTAGAACGCAACCTTCCCAAGGTTGATGTCAGGGGTTCGAATCCCCTTACCCGCTTTTTTGTGATGAGGTGGGCATGAGTTTTGTCCACCTCTTTTCGTCCTCTGTCCTCTCTAAGACCGACCGGTTCCCATTGCCTGTTGTGTTTCTCATCTCAGCAAGTTCAAGTACAATTTACTCCTCACATTCACCCAGTCATTGTTTTTTAATCTATTGGTATCATTGGTCAATTATCAGCCGCGTAGCAGCTTTACCGTCCTCCTTTCATTAGCATATTTTTGAATATTTCCTCGAAGTCGATTGTAGTTCAGATATGGCATCAACATTTAAAGTCCAGAAAAAAGTTAACAAAATTAGGGTTGACCAACAAACCAGTGCTTTTGCCTATTGGCAAACTCAACCCTATGAACTGCGCCTAGCCACCTTGGAACAAATCAGACAAGAATATCACCGGTGGAAGCATGGTACTGAACCAAGACTTCAAAGAGTTTATTCAATCGTTAAACGAACATAACGTACGTTATCTGATTATTGGTGGATATGCCGTAGCATTTCATGGGCAGCCGCGCTATACCAAGAATCTGGATGTTTGGATTGAGTTGGGTCAGGAAAACGCAGCCAACCTTCTCAAAGCCTTGGCGCACTCTGGTTTCGGCTCACTAGGATTAACAGAAGATGACTTTCTGGAACCAGACCAAATCATCCAGTTAGGATTTCCTCCCAGCCGAATTGATATTTTGACCACTTTGGAGGGCGTAGATTTTGATGAATGCTTCGCTTCAAAAACAATTCCCACCATTGATAATATCCAGATGAACTTCATTGATTTGGGAAATCTCAAGAAAAACAAGAAACGATTTCCGATTTTGGATTTTTAGCCACGAATGTCACGAATTTTTCTTTTTGATTTGGTGTCCATTCCTGTTATTCGTGATTAGATTTCGGCCAGGGCTTCGGCGGGGGTACGGGTGGTGAGTATGGTGGCAACGCGCTGATGTTGCTCCTGGTCGAGGGTAATTAAGGTACTGCCAAAGCGTAAAGCCACGGCGGCGTAAACGGCATCGCTGCCGCGCAGGCTGTGTTTGGCGGCTACATCGCTGGCCTGGTGGGCCAGTTGCGTGTCCAGCGACACCAGCACCAGTTGAGACAGGCGGCTGAGGGCAGCAGCAAAACGGCGGGCCAGTTGTTCATCGCCCCGCCCGCGCCGGATGGCCGCGGACACTTCCGGCAGGGCCAGGGTGGGTATAATCAACGGCGCGGCCTGCCGGCGTAATTGGGAAAGCAACTGCCGGCTGTCGGCGTGTCCCGTTTCGGCGGGATTAAAGGCATTGATAAAGACGCTGGCATCTATAGTGTAAGTGGCAGCCAAAGTCGCCTCCTAACGCCGCATATCCGACAGGATTTCAGCGCCGGTTTGGTCCGACTGCCAGCCGGCGCCAATTTCCTGGCCTAAGTCGGTTAACTCTTCCCAGGGATCTATAGCCGGCGACTCATTGAGCAACTGTTCTTCTACCTCAGTCTCCGGCAAGGGTAACAACAGGCCTACCGGCTGGCCTCGATACGTAATAATGTAGCGCGTCCGTTCATCGCGCACCTGGCGCATAATTTCCGAAGCGTGGATTTTTAAATCACGGATGCCAATTTGGGGCATAATTTATCCTCCTGTATATAATGTGGTCTTTAATGTGACTACATTATAGCAGGTTCTAATCATAAATGATACTCATCTCCACAAATTTTCCTTATAAATTCAATCCGTGTTTAATGACGTTCTTCCTGGTTTTTGCTGGCATTGATAATCTCGCGGGCGTTAATCCGCATTGCGCCGGTCTGTCGGGCAAATAAGCGCTGCCAGGGATTCTGAATGCGGTGTACAGGGCTTCGACCTGCAGGAAACTCGGCAGTGGCTCAAATAGGTGATAATATTTCTCATGAGGCAACTTGCCTCCCACATCGAGGTTACCAACCAACACAATCGAGCCGAAAGCCAGAATCTCTTTTTTGCCGCGGCTGAATTTGGCATCCTGCATGTAACCGCGTGGTTGTCTTCCCCTCATCGATCCAGCCTCTAATTGCCGTTTGCACATCATCGGGCAAAATCTCCATTTTTCCTTGGTCACGAAAAGGTACAAGAACATTGACCACAACATCGTGAAGCAAGGAGTCGGACCGGGCAGCATAGTAGTACAGAATACGGTCCAGGCTTTCGGTAGGAAATTGATGTTTTACCAAGGAAGTCAAGGCATTAACTGTAGAGCCATCGATCAGATATCGTTGCCGGAAGATAGTTAAGAACTGTCTTACCCAGGATCGCGAATCTTTCGCAAAGATGTTTTCCTCTTGCGCCTGTTTTAAGTTATCCTTAACTGAGACGGACTCGTCCCAATAGGCGAGTAGCGTTTTCGTATCAGCCAGCAAGGCACCGGCATTGATTATTTTGCTGGTATACAATCCGTTTTGGAGGTCAGTCATTAGTATTCACCAATAAAAAAACCGCCTTTGACCGGGCGGCTTACCTATGCTATCATACCAGCATAATAAAAGAGCTGGCCGGGTGACACGCCGCGGTCACTGAAATTCAGGAAGACCCCTTTTAGGTTTGGCGACCGGGGGTCTTCCTTATTTTATCATACCTGCCTCTTGCAGACAATCGAGCTTACATAATCAGGGCAATTGCAATGGCCAATTAGCCACCTTAGCCCATCTTCTTTCGCAGGAAAACTGTGAGAAACCACACGGCAATTGTCGCTACTAATATAGCAAAATGTCACGTTCAGCGGTAGAGCTCTCCATGAATTTGGTCTGTTGCTTGAATTTCTATCTGCCCGCAGGTCAGGATAAGTTGGACGAGCATTATTCCAGAGCATTCTACGACAGCGCTGCCTGCTTAACCTTGGTTATCTTGACCCCACCCCGATAGTTGAGCCAACATAGTATTGCCTGAGGGCTCTTCGCCAAAGTATGTTTAACAGCGTCAGCGTAGCGGACGGCCTGAGATAGATAATCAGACTCAGCCAAAAGCGTGTTCAATTGAGTTTCATCACCGAGACGGTCAGTCTTGAACTCGACAATGGTCCAAATCTCATCTCTTAAGAAGAGGCTGTCAATCACCCCATTCTCGTGCTCCCCGTTGATCAGTAAATTATAGGGGACTTCGTGCCGGCGCTGCTCGGCTCGATCCATCGCCTGGTACAGGGTGTGATCTTGAAATCGTAACAGTAGCCGGCGCGTCTCCCGGACCGCATCTTTGAGCTGCCGCTCGTCGATCAGGCCGGTGCTGCGAGCTTGCGCTTCAACCCAGGCGTCGAACCCACTGCCTGGAAATCGCCAGGCGGCCAGCGCTGCGTGAACCAGCTTGCCGACAACCCAGGCCGGGGCACTTGGTCTCTCGACGGCTGGCACGACCCGCCACACCCGCTGCGAGCGCTCCCGCTCTACCGCCTCCAGGGACTCCTTCTCCGGAGTCCGCTCAGATGATATCGGGGCCAATAACGGTGGCGGCAGCGGCGTTAGCGTTTCCTTTTCCTGAGCCTGGCGATGCTTCGACACAGCCGGAGCATATTCTGGTTCATAAAAGGTGCAGGATACCGGTGTCTGCCCCACCTGTAACATCAACTCAACCGCTGCAGCGCCATCATCACTGTGGTTGATGGCTGTACCGGCCAGGCCTAATACCTCCGGCTCGGCCAGCTGGCGTAACCAGCCGCTCAGCCTCATCGGGGTCATACCCCTGCTCAGCTCAAGGCAGCCGCTCAACATCAGTTTCTCCTGCGCCCGAGTGGCGGCTACATACAGCAGACGGTCCGACTCGGCTTGTTCCTGGTCATCTGCCTGCAGCTTGCCCAGCTGGTAGCCGGCCGCTGCCGTATCCGCCTCATCTTTTTGCGGCAGCAGTAGCCCCAATTCGGGATCAAGCAGCAGCCCCCTGCGCCTCGGCATGCCGTAGTTAATATCTCCGATGACCACCACCGGGAACTCCAGGCCCTTGGCCGCGTGGATCGTCATCAACTGGACCACACCTTCGGCCGTGCTGCGGGCTTCACCCTCCCGGGTGCCACTGTCTCGCAGGCCCTGGACATATTCCAAAAACTCGCCCACCCCGACAATACCGCTGCTGTGGACATCCGCCAGCAGCTTGGCTACGTTACGGGCGGCCCGTTTCTGATCGGCGCTGATTAACGCTGCCCGGTAATCCGTCGCGTCCAAAAAGGCCTTCAGCAGATCGGCCACCGAGACCCGGCCCACCTGCTGGTGCAATCGCTCAATAATCTCCACAGCCCGAGTCCGTCGCTGGGTATCGACAGCAGAGAGGTTCGCCGTACCTTGGGCCAGCACGGTCCAAAGCGGGGTGCGTGCCGCCTCTTCACGCGTCCGGTGCAATTGGTAGAGCGCTTCGTCAGACAGCGCCAGAGCCGGCGAACGCAGCAGGCCGGCCAAGGCCAGATCATCTGTTGGGTCAGCCACAGCCTGCAGGGCGTTCAGGACATCCCGAATTTCAGGGCGATTGTAGAATCCCCGGCCGGCCACGGTCAGGAAGGGTACACCCGCCTTCTCTAAGGCATCTTCATAAGCGCTGAATGAGGTTGAGGCCCGGCACAAAATGACAATGTCGCCATAATTTATGGGCCGAGCCTTGTCCCCAACCCCAACCATCGTCTCGTCCGTTTCTACCTGGTCGATCAGCTTTCGGACCAACGCATCAGCCGCTCGCTTCAAGGCCCCCGCGCCTTTACTGCCCACGGTCAGGTGTAATTCGATGTAGGGCGCTGCAATGCCGCGCCCGGCCCGAGCCCGATGAGGTTTCAGCCGGCTAAATGGTTCGACCCAGGGCCGGGTCGGATCAGCCTCATCTCCCAGAACCGGCCGGAGGAGATCGTTCAGCCCTGCCAGCAGCTGCTCGTGAGCCCGGTAGGAGGTATCGAGATCCACCTGCTTGCCGCCATCCCGTTTTATCCGCTCCCGCTCCTCTCGGAATACGGTCACGTCGGCGCCCCGAAAACGGTAAATCGACTGCTTGGCGTCGCCCACCACAAACAGCTTGCCCCCATCGCCATTGAGCAGGTTCAGCAAGTCGCGCTGGCGGTCGTTGGTGTCTTGAAATTCGTCAGTCAGGATAGCCTGAATTTGCTGCTGCCACTGAGCCTGTATCGAGGGTTGGTTCAACAGCAGACGCAAGGCTTCAGCTTCGAGATCATCAAAATCAAGCGCACTGCGTTCCAGCTTGAGATCGGTGTGGCGCGCGACCATAACGTCAAAGAGTTGTCGCAGTAACGGAATGGCCTGGGCCAGATGCTCATCCTGGGCCGTCATCTCAAGGCTCAGCAAAGCGGCTCGGCTTTTCCACAACTCACGCAGGCCGGCCAGCGCAGTCTTGACCTCATCAGCCTGTTCTTTTCCCCCGGGCCAACTCTTGGCACTGCCCCCTCTTAGATCAATATCTGACAGACGGGCCAACGAGGCCAATTTTTCGGCCATGGATCCAACCGCTTCATCAATAGCAAGCATAACCTGTTGGCGCTGCAGCTCGCGTAAATCGTCGGGCCTGGTGGCCGGATTGCCGCGCAGCACGGCGACCCATGCCTGCCAGGCTTCATCAGCCAGCAGGGCGTCTAACCCTTGCTGTTGTCGATGTTCAAGGTGTTCCTGCCAATGGGCCGGGAGGTCGGCCGGCAGCTTGGCCAGGATCGCCGCCGCCTCCAGCCGTTGCCCCAGTAAAGTGGCCAGGGTGTCGCGCAAATTGCGTTCACGCAAGAGGGTAAAGAGCGGCACCAGGGCCGGCGTGTCGGCCGCCAGGGTTAAAGCTTCTTCGATGACTTGGCCTTTCAGCAGGTTGGCCTGACCTTCGTCCAGCACTTCAAAGCGGGGATCGAAGCCGGACTCGGCCGGATGGGCGTGCAGGATTTCGGTACAGAGGCTGTGGATGGTACTGACCCGGGCCGCATCCAGCTCGCTGTAGCGCTGCTGCCAGAGGCGATGCTCGGCTTCGGACAGGTTGTCGCCCTGTAAATACTCGCGCATTGCCTCCCGCACCCGATTGCGCATTTCGCGTGCCGCTTTTTGGGTGAAGGTGATGGCCACGATAGACCGCAAGGGCAGCCCTTCGCTTAACAGGGACAGATAACGGGCCACCAGGGTACGGGTTTTGCCGGTTCCGGCCCCGGCGGTGACGACCACGTCCCGGCCTCGCTCAGTGATCGCCGGAAGCTGTTCAGGGCTGGGCGACAGCTGCTCGACAATAGGGTGCACCATCTGTCAGCCTCCAAACCCGGGACCATAATGCCAGCAGAAGGCGGCGGCCGGGCAATACGAGGGGCAGCCATCGGGTGGTGGCCGCGGCACAAAGTGGCCGGCCCGGGCGCCCCGGATGGCTTCCCAGACCTTGTCAACGGCGGTCTGTATCGCTGCTTCCGGACCGACCTCTCCGTCTTCGTCCTTGAAGCTTTTCAGCGTAAAAGAGCTGGCTTCAGCGTGTTGGATATGCCAGTAGAAACCATCAACCGGGTCGCCGAAGCCCAACGCGTCTCGCGTGGCCAGGGCGTACAGTGGCAGCTGCAAGCGCTTGCCGTCTCGCAGCGCTTTGTCGGTGAAACTGTAGGGTCCGGCTGTTTTGTAGTCGATGATGCGAATGGCACCCGCCGCATTTTTGTCGATACGGTCGATGAGGCCGTGCAACCGAAAGTAGTCGTTGCCGGATCGGACCAGAAGGGAAAGATCTCGAAAAAAACCTTGTTCGTAGGCCACGGGTATGAACCCTTCAGCCTTTTCGTCTAGCCCCCGCAGCGACGCTCGGACATTTTCAACGATTTCCCGGCGGGTCTCGGCCCACCAGGCTGTGGCCCGAAAGCCTTCCCGTTGGGGCGCTTCGTCCAGGATCGGCCCGGCGATGGCCGGTAGCGTACCCAACAGTTCATCAACATTGCTTGGATCTGTGGCGGCTTGAAAGAGCTTTTCAAAGATGCGGTGATAAATGTTGCCCAACTGTCGGGCATCCAGACCCTCGCTCGGTTCGTCGTGCGGCTCCAGACCCAGGACACTACTCACAAAAAACATGAAAGGACAGCTGCGGTAACTTTCCAAGCGGCTGGCACTCCACACCTGCTCAGGGCCAAAGCGTTCAGCCCACTCAGACTCCAGCTCGCGCAAATCACCGTCGTAAGGAGTACCCGTAGCTTCAGCCTGACGCAGGGTGAGCAGTTGAGCCGCAGCCTCCAGCGCCGCCTGACGATCCGGCTGAACCTGCTGTACCCACTTCCAAACAGGCGCATAACCGGGATAGGTACCGAGACTTTCCAGCAGCTCCTCCCAGGAAGCGGCCCTGTGAAGGGCTGGGCTAACATCGCTGGTCAGCGTCTCCGGCTGCACCGCTACCAGCCGGCGCACCTCTTCCCAATAAGGCGATGCCTGCCACAGGCTGCCGTTGTCGGCCAGGCGTGGTCGAGTCAGAAGTAGCTTGTTCCAGGGGCGGGTAATGGTTTCGTAGAAGAACTCGACCTCGGCGCTGTCGGTCGGCAGATCGAGCTCAAGATCCAACGCTTTAAGCTTCAGCCGATCGGCATTACGAAGGAGCGGGTCTTCACTCAAAATCGCTGGAAATTCGCCTTCGGCCAGGCCCAGCACCGCTACCGCCCGAAAAGGCACCCCCCGGACTTGAACTACATCGGCCACCAACAGCTCGTCGCGAGTTGGGTCAGCGGGCAAACTATAGTGACTGGCTTCAATCGCGCCGCTCAAATCGGTCAAGAATTGATGAAAGTCAATGACCCGGTCCGGATTGATAGCTTGCTCGGCCCAGACCAACCCACGCAGCACCTCTTTGAGCGTCTGCAAAGCTGCCACATCACGCCCTGCGGTTGCCTCGACCATCCGGGCTCGGGCAACAATGTTCAAGGCGGTCGATTGGTACTGGTCAGCTTGATCAAAACGATGAGCCTCATCCGGATCGGGACCAACTAGATCTTCAAGCCAGCGGACAAAATCCCGATAGCTCGTTGCCTCAGCGGGTGGGGTGAGACGCTGGACAAAGCGTTCAAATTTGACCAACAGGGCCTGAACCTCTGTGGGGCTAGCTACCCCGCTCAGGTCCGCTGCCTCTGGCTGACCATACTTTTCCTTAGACCGCCCAGCCAGCGTCGTCAGGGCCTCACGCCATTGGCTGTAGCCACCGATAACCTGACCTTGGCGGGCAACCTCGGCTAAAGTATTGGCATCGCCGGCGGCAATGCCAATGGGTTCCGCAACGCCTTGCGCAGCCTGGGCAGACCAGTCAAAATAGGGCGAGGCCCAGGCTTCGAGCACCAGCCGGTAGGGTAAGGCCGGCTCACCGTCGTCAGCAGTTCGAGGCAGCATGAGCCGCAGTAAGTCAAGCAACGCGGCGACGGCTGGGTTCGTGCGCAGGGGCTCGCCCTCGATGA
>JBFGLD010000138.1:0-9336 GCA_041576335.1 Anaerolineae bacterium
ACGCTCTACCGGATTGTGCAGGAGGCGCTAGCTAATGGCTATCGTTACGCCAACGGCGCAAAACAAAAAGTGCAACTTAAGACGGACGGCGAGAACCTGTGCTTGAAAATAACCGATTCCGGCGACGGCTTTGATCCGGAAGCCATCTCCCTAGATGGACATCTGGGCTTGGCCGGGATGCGCGAGCGCGTCGAGATACTGGGCGGACATTTTGACATTGATAGTCAGCTTGGACGCGGCACCAAGATTCGAGCCCATTTGCCGTTGAACATTCCGGAGGCAAATGAAAGTGTCTGAACCTATCCGAATTCTTGTTGCCGACGACCATCCTTTGTTTCGGGATGGCGTGGCTCACTCGCTGGCCGGCGAGCCGGATTTGATGATTGTGGGGCAAGCCGGTAACGGCGAAGAGGCTTTTGAGTTAGCCAATGAGCTTTTGCCCGACATTTTGCTGTTAGATATTGCAATGCCGGGTCAGGACGGCATTGAGACAGCCCGCAGAGTTTCAGCGGCTTGCCCGGTGGTCAAAATTATGATGTTAACCGTTTCAGAGAATGAAGACGATCTGATGAAGGCTTTAAAGGCCGGCGCTCGCGGTTATGTATTGAAGGGAGTTTCGGCTCGAGAGTTAGCCGGCGCCGTGCGCACGGTGGCGACCGGGGATGTGTATATTTCGCCAGCCCTGGCTAATGGCATCCTCTTTGAAATGACCTATGTTGATCAACCGAACCCAATCAACAAGTTGACCGAACGCGAGCGCGAGATTCTTCGACTGGTAGGCGAAGGCTTGACTAACCGGGAGATTGGAGAGCGATTGCACCTTGCCGAAAAAACCATCAAACACTATATGACCAACGTACTACAAAAGCTGCACGTCCGTAGCCGCGTAGAAGCGGCTTTGCTTGCTCAAGAGCGGCGTCTAAAAGGCTCGTGATAAGTGATGACACAGCAACGATAGTGTGGAAAAATCGAAATGAAACTCATTATCTTTCGACTTTTCACAAGGATACATGTGATGGTGTATCGACTGAGCGGCGGTAAGATCGGCGGCAACATGTCAGGCGTCCATATCCTATTGCTGGAGTCTGTGGGACGCAAGACGGGCAAGACACGGACGACGCCGTTAGTCTACATTCGAGACGGTGAAAACTATGTCGTGACGGCCTCAAACGGTGGCGAGCCCCATCATCCGGGTTGGTACTACAACCTGCACAGTCAGCCGCAAATAGTCATCCAGGTCATGGACCAGCACATCTCTGTCGAGACAGAGCAGGCTGATCCTGAAGAGCGCCGCCGTCTCTGGGCCGAACTGGTTAAAACAAATCCCCGGTTTGACAAGTACCAACGGAAGACAGCACGGGAAATCGCCATGTTTATCCTCCACCCCAACGGCCAGTAGCGACACCTTAATCGTTAGCGATGCTGGGGCTTAAACTCGCGCCGCGCCGCAGTCTTCGGGCGTTAGCGCGGCTTTTCCGCTGGAGCTTGAACATGTTTTCCCAACCGCCTTACGGCACAATGCTCAAATTATAGGCTCGCAGCCAGAAAGACGGTCAGGCGAAGGCGACCGTTTATCACCTGGATGGCTATGTGTTTACTGCTGTACCCGTGGTGGCCACCCTCCTGCTATAAATGGGGAGTGATGACGGCCAAACGCAGTTCTCACTTTTACGCGACAATGGCAATTGTTGGCTTGACAGTCGGTTTGAGCGCAGCAGCTTACGGCGTTCAGCAAAACTTTGTCCACGATTGGGACATAGCCTTTTCGCGTTTTGGCCCTGGATTTCAGTTCAACTATTGGGGCAGTTTGCTGGTCAGCGGCGGATACATTTTTATTGTTGGTGCTACGCTCAGGCAGGGAGAGATTCTGTTTGTGTTGGTTTCAGGATGAGGGTATTATGGGGACACGCCGGAAATATGCTGTAGGATTAGCATCCTGACGAAAACTTTGTCTGAAATCTGGATGAGTGATCTCTCTACACTTGACCCGAACCAGGTAGAGGCCAATCTGGGGCAACTGGCTGAGCGCCTGCGAACGGACTTGGCCTATGAAGAAACGCATGTGTGCCAAGCTGTAAGCACTGCCTGGCTGCAGCCAGCGTGTACACGAATAATGTAATTGTAATACAAGGAGGAATATAGCTATGACCACAGTCTCACAGACCAGTTTGCCCACCAGGGCCGACGGCAGCGTGGTACGGGCGCCATACACCTTCTGTGACCGCATCACCGCCGACGGCTCGTCGGGTTTTCGAGCGGAGCCAGGACGCTACCATCTGTATATCTCTTATGCCTGCCCGTGGGCACATCGGGCGATGATGGTCCGTCAGTTGCTTGGCCTGCACGAGGTCATTTCGCTCTCGGTGGTCGACCCCATCCGCGATGAGCGGGGTTGGGCCTTTCGAGAGGGGCCGGACCATGGTCCCGACCTGGTGAACGGGTTCCAGTATCTGTCCGAGGCGTACCTCTGCACTCAGCCGGACTACGTCGGCCGCTATACCGTGCCGGCCTTGTGGGATCGGGTAACCAGGCGGCTGGTCAGCAATAACTTCCCCGATATCACGATCGACTTCGAGACCCAGTTTGGCACCTTTCACCGTCCCGGCGCGCCAGACCTCTATCCTGAGTCGCTCCGGGCTGAGATTGACGCCATCAACGGCGTGATCTACGAGGATGTCAACAATGGCGTGTATCGGGCTGGCTTTGCGGGAACCCAGGCCGCCTATGAGCGGGCGGTGACAGCGCTGTTTGCCCGGCTGGACTGGCTGGAGGCGCGGCTGGTCACCCAGCGCTATCTGGTCGGTGATCAGCTAACCGAGGCCGACATCCGCCTGTTTCCAACGCTGGTGCGGTTCGACGCGGTCTACGTCGGCCATTTCAAATGCAACCTGCGCCGGCTGGTCGACTATCCCAACCTGTGGGGTTACGCCCGCGACCTCTACCAGATGCCCGGCGTCGTGGCGACGGTTAACTTCGACCATATCAAGCGCCACTACTACATGACGCACCCGCAACTGAACCCGTCGCGGATCGTCCCGGCGGGGCCGCTCGTCGATTGGACAGCGCCGCACCAGCGTGCCGAGCTGCGGTAGTGATGGGTGGCGTGTCCAGTCGGACACCCGCATTGATGAGGGTAGTAGCTATCTATCATATTTTCTATATGAGGAGCACAACTATTTCTACCCAATCAATCCCACCCATTTTAGATGTTCGCACCGGCAACGGCGCGTTCGAACTTAGCCTCTATTCCTTCGCCGAGCTACCCCCTGATCCGGCGACCGGGACGATGGCTAGTCCGGCCCAGCGCCTGCACAATCTCATCGAAACCATCGAGTTGGCTGACCAAGTTGGCTGGATGTTTTCGGACTGGGTGAGCATCACCGCACTGATTTCGTTTCTTCTGCGCCAGTGGTCATCCTAGCTGCGGCTGCGGTGACAGTCCTTAGCTCGGATGACCCCGTACGGGTCTTTCAGGACTTTGCTACCCTCGATCTGATCTCCAACGGTCGCGCAGAGATCATGGCGGGGCGCGGTTCGTTTATCGAGTCTTTCCCGCTCTTCGGCTATGGCCTCCGTGATTACGAAGCCTCTTTGTTGAGAAGCTTGACTTGCTTTTGAAACGCCGCGAAGCGGAAAGAATCACTTGGTCGGGTGCACATCGACCAGCAATGAACAACCTGGGCGTCTACCCACGACTCCTGCAGGAAAAACTACCGATCTGGGTGGCGGTCGGTGGCACGCCTGAATCTGTGGTGCGCGCCGCCACACTTGATTTACCGATGGCGCTGGCGATCATTGGCGGTATGCCCGAGCGCTTTGCGCCTCTCGTTCAGCTCTACCGAAAAACAGCGCGCCAGGCCGGACATGAGCCGCCACAACTGCCGCTGAGCATCAACTCGCCCGGCTTTTTTGCCGACAAGGCCCAACAGGCCGCCGATGATTACTACCCCTCCGCAGTCGTGGTTATGAATAAGATTGGCCGCGAGCGCGGCTGGTCTCCCGCCAGCCGACAACAACTCGAAGCGTCACGAACGTTGCGTGGCGCCGACTTCGTGGGTAGCCCGGCTGAAATCATCGAGGAGATTCTATTCCAGCACGGGATCTTCGGTCATCAGCGGCTCCTGCTGCAACTCGGCATTGGGACAATCGCCCACGCGAAAGTGATGCATGCCATTGAACTGTTTGGTACGCAGGTTGCGCCCATCGTCCGTCAGGAGATTGCGCGACGCAACGCCACGTCAGCCGCTCCTACCGACATCGCTAGCCGCCCAGCAAGTAAGTGATGACAACCGAAGCACTCCCAATTCTACATAGAACCACTGAAAAAATATTACAATGATGACAACTCATACGGTTCGGGCAAGGTGAAACAAGCTATATCTATGGTGCACATTAGCTAACAATATTGGTTGAGATTTGAGCGTAGATCTTGGAAGCTCGTCGTCCAGAGGGACGATGAACAGATTGGCGGCCTCGAGGGTCTCCAGGACTGGCTGTCCGTGTCGCTCTGTTCAGTGACAGCATCACACAATAGGACGGTCAGACGATCAAGGATTGAGGTATGTAATAATGACGACACAGAAGTAAGTACGTAATCCATCAGCGAGAAAGTTGGGAACGCAGTCAGGAGCCGGGTTTTGGGTTGAGATTGGAGGCTGAGAGAGCAGAGGCTCGTGAGCTCACAGGTTGGCCCGTCACCTGCGGCATAGTTGGAAGTAAATGAGGACCAGTCCGATCTCTTTGTCAGAATAAGCCTGACGCGATTTATCGGCTCAGAAATTCGGTATACTGGTGGGATAGCTCTCAGTTTCAGGGCGATCATATACATGAAGGTTCAGATTATCGATCCGCATCTTCGCGCTTTCAATATAGAAGCCGACTTTACCCCGCTCGAATTGGTCATCGGCCAGGGTCAACAGCACGTAACCATTCAAGGAGAACTCCAGATATTGCTCATAAGCGATAAGGCAAAAAGGATGGGGGGCTTCACCGGAGACATAATGAGCGGCCTGCAACTGATCGTAATGGAAAGCCTCCTCTATGCTGCCATTAGTCTTATGGCCCCAAGCCCGAATTTGGGCAATGCCTTTGAAAAGATCAAGACTCAAGTAGTAGCCATCTCCCTGGTCATTTAGACGGACTACCAGGCCGCACTTGCCGGATCCTTCCAGATTAAGCTCACCAGTGAGCATAAAATCTCGATACTCACCGGACAACAAGAATGCTTCAAAGCCACTGTCACAATGAAACCAGCAGGAGGCAGTCTCGGTAGCACCGGAGGCATAGGGATTGTTGAATAGAGGTTGCAAGGTCGCCAGCTCTGAGGGCATAAGCGTTTTCATGACAAGCTGGTCGAAGCCCGTAAAAGATTTGAGGCGTAGTTCACCGGATTCGTCGACCACCAGTTCTTTTGGCGGGGCCATAAGATGCTGGCCTTTGGTCGTCAGGCCCTTGAAAAAGAAATTCCAGACCAGATTCTTGTCTCCATCTCGAGACACTCTGGCCGCATAGTTACCCTGTGGGAGCAGCACGTTATCTGAAAAGTTGTGGTAAGGTCCGGTCAATGTGTCGGCATACCAATAATGAACTTTGATGTCCTCTCGAATCGAACCGATCAAATAATAGCGGTCGTTGAGGTTGACCACATTGGGCACCTCGACGTCATCGTAGTGCATCGGGTGAAAGAGCGGTGGACAAAATTCAAACTGATTTTCCGCAATTTCCTGGGCCAGAGCTACGCAGCCGCGTCGAATGATAGGGCCCTGGTTCACTCTTGCTGCGGCAAAGAGATATATCTGCCCGTCCTCTTGAAAGCAGAAGGGGTCTCTAAAACTCACCCAATGTCGCCCCTCTTCAAGGCTATGTTCGTAGTAAGTGCCGGGAATTTCGAGTGGGTAGTTTTCTGAGTAGTCCTTACGCCAGACATAGAGATCGTCGCTCCGAGCTACGCCGATGCGCTGGACCCGACCCCGCTCGCGCATGCAGAGCCCGGTGTAGAACATTCGCCACGCTCCGGGCTTGTACGGATCCGGCGAGACATGCATCGTCCACAGCATATCGTCATCCCATGCCCTGGGATCACTGATAAAGAGGGCATTCTTAACCCGACGCCACTTTAGACCATCCTTACTGACAGCGTGGGCAATGTAGTCGTGGTTGGGGAGGGTCAGGTGAAACAGATGGTAAATCCCATCGTGCTTGACGACATCAACATCACCGATTTCGAAATCGCGAAAGCCATAACCTGAGTACATCTACCCATCCTTTCTAAACCATCAAAATCATTAAATCTTGGCCAGCAGAACGGTTCGCTCCAGGGGCAGGCGTAAGGCAGCCACCAACCGACCGTGATAGCGGCGCGTACTGGCGCCGCTAATTTACCCTGTTTTTGCCAAAAACGGCATAAACTCACCGTGGCCCGCAGTTCCCACGGCTTGGCCTGCCGTTGACGGGCCAACTTGATTGCCTGAAAAAATAAGCCTCTGCGGAAAGATGCTTATCCTCTTGCCTTTGGCAATTGCTCCCTCTTTAGCCGATATAACTCCGCTTCCCAACAGCGCTCCCCATTTTTGTCATCTCTTGATCTGCTTAATCTACTATGTGAGTGGTTTCAGATCGTCCAAAATCCAGGGCATCAACTCAGCCACGGTGGGATGGGTCAATACCGCTTTGCGGAACAGTTTATAAGATTGTTTGGTGTACATAAACGTGGTAAACATATAAACATCTACGTTGTCCAGGCCGCGCAGCCAATTTTCCAGGCCACGGCTGGCCCCGTGACGCAGCTTGTTTTGGCGTTGCATGACTTTGGCAAAGTCAATGCTGATCTCACCCGTCATAACCCCAAAATCTGCCCCACGGCGAGCCATATGCGCCGCCCGCGCGCTGGCCACAATCGTCTTGGTGGGCGTGCAGCCATAGTTGACGCAAGTGCCACCAAAGCGACCACCTTCGGCGAGCGCAACTGTTTTGCCCGCTTTTACCAGGCGGGGCACCACAGTGCCTGTCGCCTGACCTGTTCCTTACCAAAACACATCATATCTTTTCATAATCATCCTTTCTTATATCGTTAGATTTTTGTTGGACGACATCAGGCAAGGTGGCAGAGTCATCCTCAATCCGGAGTTCGTCTAAGATGCGGCGCTCGTGTATGCGTTGGCGGGTAAAGGGCGTCGTAACCGCCAGGCAGTGCATACCTGCCTTGAGTGCGGCCTGTACGCCAGTGGGCGAATCCTCAATGACCAGACAATTGGTGGGGACTACACCCAATTCATCGGCGATCAGCAAATATATTTCGGGATCGGGTTTGCCCTGCTCTACGTCGTCACGGCTGGCCACAAAATCGAACGCATCGGTCAGATCCCGGATGTCCAGCACCCGCCGTACCTGAGGGCAGTAGGACATCGTGGCCAAACCCGTCTTGCAGTAGGACCGTCGAACTCCTTGGAGCAAGGCCATGTTGTGCGGCCACTGATTGGTACGGATCACCTCCGGGTCAGCCAGCATTTCCTCATAGAAAGCTAGCCGGATCTGCACAAAGGCCTGCCAGGGCGTGTTGACCCCAAACTCGGCCATGCGCGTTCGAGCCGCTTTTTCCAACCCAAAACGCCCGACCAGTCCCAGGGCCACCTCCCGGCGCGACAGACCAACAGCCTGTTTGAACCCTTCGATGACCTCCGCCTCAGATTTGTACTCGGATTGGTTTCGATCATAAGTTTGTGTTCCTGCCTGACCACTATCATCCACGGTGGTGATGGTCCAGACACCTTACGCACTGCGTAGGCATACTCCAACTTATTCTAATTTGCCGGCCGTGAATTAGTGGCAAATAAGTTCTTGGGGTTACGATGCAACCAATCGTTAGACTTCTCAACAAGTATACATCTTACTTTTCGCTATAAGTTGCCCACAATGCCCACAGCCCCGACTACGGTGACGGCTCCCTGGCTACGCCTTCTCTTATCCAACCTCTGTTCTGCTGGTTATTCACGTACCGGCCGAATAGTGGTACACCAGCACTACATCTCCGGTCGTATTCGGGTTTAAACGAGCGATTGTGCTATCATGGAGCCGGGCCTTCATGGTGAAGAGGCCCGGCCCGCAGCCGGCTCCGCAACCTGGCTGAGAGGCGCATTGTTCTGGCCCAGGTTGCGGCCACGAAGTGTCGGCCAGCTTCTATGAGAGTGGCTGGTATTTAGTAAAATCAGAAAGGGGGCACTTGTGAAGTTGAGAAAACACAAGATCGTGCTTCGAGGAGAACGCGTTGTTTTGCGGCCGCTGACAGAGGCTGATTGGGGCCTTTTGCTCAGATGGAACAGCGATCCAGAGGTCTTGTATTTCGCCGAAGGCGATGATGTCAGTTCGTACACCCTTGATCAAATTCAGAGTATCTATCGCGGTGTATCTCAAACCGCCTTCTGTTTTATTATCGAAGTCAAGGGTGCACCGGTCGGCGAGTGTTGGCTGCAGCACATGAATCTTGAGCGAGTTCTTCAGAAGTATCCCAAGAGTGATTGTCGGCGCATTGATTTGCTAATCGGTGAAAAAGAGTTCCGGGGGCAGGGTCTGGGGATGGAAGTCATTCAGCTGCTAACCGCCTTTGCCTTTGACGAGCAGGGCGCCGAACTGGTCTTTGGCTGTGACGTGGCAGATTACAACCCAGCCAGCCGCAAAGCTTTTCAGAAGGCGGGCTTCACCGTAGATGCAGAGATAGAACAGCCAGTTGTTATGAAGGCGCGTTACTGCTACGATCTTGTATTGACGCAAGCGGAGTATACAGCATTAGCGACAGGGCTGCCTAACATCTGCTGCCGCTGACCCGCCTCCGCCGGCGCTCCGACGGGCGGCTGGTCTTCTTTTTTAGCTGCTTGTTTTATGGACTCGACTTTGGCCATCTTCAACAAAACTACGGCCAGCCCTTTAGACGGTCACGTCCACCACCGGGCCTGCCACGATTGATATAGTCAAACGGGGGTGAAGCCGGGACGGGTCACGAATCTCCCTAAAATATTCCCCCGCTTTTAAAAACTTATGATCGATCTCACGCCAAGTAATGACGTGGAATTTCATCCAAGGATAAGTTAGACTATACATACGAACTGCTTTTGACAAAGACAGCAAACCCCTCTCGGTTGTGGTCAAAACGGAATGTGGGCACTGCGCTCAACCACTACGCCTCGAAATAGACAGCAAACTGAGATGCCGTATTGAGGAGGAAGGTGCTGCTCCCTTGATTTCTGTGCCGGTCGTGGATTTTTCCAAAGTGACTGTGCTAAGCATCATCGATGTATTCTGACGCAAGAGTATTTTCTTCTGGTCAGAAGAACACGCCAGAGA
>JBFGLD010000139.1:0-9335 GCA_041576335.1 Anaerolineae bacterium
CCGACTTGTGCTTATAGCCGGGGTTTGATTGAGATTAAAAAATAAACCGGTAATGTCGTCAGGCGACCGGCGGCAGCGGATTACCGAAATAGATTTTTGACTTTCATAAATCCCAGGCGAAGGTAGTCTGAGCCGTAACGAAAAACCTATCGGAATAGTGCTTAAGGTGACTATCACCTAACTCGCCTAAAATCTTGGACAGACCCAACCAAAGCCAGCTATTTTGACCTTGCCCTGGATCAATGGTATATTTACGGGGTAAATATTGGGTCAAAGATGCCCCCGATGCTGATTAGCACAGGGGGTTTTATTTTGTCTAAGACATTTCCACATTATTCTATTCTAAGGAAGGATAGCCGGTAAATGCGCATTGGGATCGACGCGCGATTGGTCTTCTATAACCGTGCGGGTATCGGAGAATACATCATACAGTTGATTGGGGCGCTGGCCAGTATCGAACCCATAGATGACAGGTTTTTGGTTTTACAGAGTCGAAAGGACAAATCTTCTATTATCAACGGTAACGGCTTTGAGCGCAAATCGTTGTGGACTCCGAGCCACAACCGGTTTGAACAGGTAACACTGAGTTTTGAAGTATCTCAATTGGGGCTAGATTTGCTACATAGCCCCGATTTTATTCCTCCGTTTCGCCGCAACTTCAACTCAGTCATAACTATCCACGACTTAGCCTTTTTATTATACCCGCATTTTTTGACCAAAGAGGCCGCTCGCTACTATGGGCAAATTGATCAGGCCTGGCGCAAGACTAACCATATCATCGCTGTTTCTGAGGCGACCAAACAAGACAGCATTAAGATGTTAGGCGTACCGGAAAAAAAGATTACGGTCATTCACGAAGCAGCGAACCCTATCTACCGGCCTCTGCCCAAAGACGAGGCGCGCTGCATGGCAAAAGAAAAATATAAACTTGATCAAGATTTCATTCTATTTGTAAGCACGATCGAGCCCCGTAAGAATCTACCGGGTCTTTTGCAAGCCTATCGTCGACTTCGCAGTGAATACCAGCGGAATGAAATTCTGGTGTTGGCCGGCCTGAATGGTTGGTTGTGGGAAGAAGTCTATGAAACGGTTGACAACTTAGATCTACGCCCATATGTAGCCTTTCTTGGTCGGGTTCCATCGAAAGACCTGGTCTATCTGTACAACGCGGCCCGTCTTTTTGTGCACCCCTCATTTTACGAGGGGTTTGGTTTGACCCCACTCGAGGCCATGACGTGTGGAGCGCCGGTGATCGTTTCCAATACTTCGGCCTTACCCGAGGTTGTCGGCGATGCCGCACTGATGATTAATCCTCACGACATCGATGGTTTAACCGTGGCTATGTGGCGCATGCTGACTGATGAAGAGTTACGGCAAAGTTATATCGAGAAAGGTCTTAAGCGCGCCACAAAATTCTCCTGGCAAGACGCCGCCAGAAAAACACTTGAGGTATACCATAAGGTTGGAAAGGAATGAGGACTGACTGCGAAATTCGGCGACGGATGAAAAGCCTCGGTTGACTTACAGCTCGTTCTCTGCGCTGAACCATTTGCTTATTTACCGGGCGTCTGTCGCCGCTTCGCTATGGCCGATTCAAATGCGTATTTTGCTCTTAACACCTCAGCGACCATACCCACCGCATCAAGGTACAACCCTTAGAAATTTTAACATTATTAACGAGTTAGCCCGGCGCCACACGATCTGCGTGCTCACCTTTTTGGAATCCGATCAAAATCCCACCGATCTGGGCCCTTTGCCGGAGCTATGTGAGTGGGTAGAGACGCTGCCGATGCCTCGACGCGGCCTGGGTCTGCGCTTACGCCAGATGATGACCACTCGCCGACCGGATATGAGTTGGCGACTCTGGTCGCCAAAATTCGCTGAACGCCTGGCCACGCGCCTGCGCGAGGAACCGTTTGACGTGGTAGAGATAGAAGGGTTTGAGATGACCCCTTATCTTGCCATCATTGAAGCAGCTGACCCTAAACCGCTGATCACCTATGATGCCCACAACGCAGAATGGATTTTACAGCAGCGAGCTTTTCTCGCCGACATAAAAAATCCGGCGCGTTGGACCGCAGCCTTGTATAGTTGGATACAGTGGCATCGTCTACGACTCTATGAGGCCGAAATCCTCCAGCGGGCGGCTCATACGATTGCCATGTCTGCCCAGGATAAAGTGGCCTTACGGGATGTCGTCTTTGATGCGCCTATTACCGTTATCCCCAATGGTGTAGATTTGGCGACTTATGGCCAGTTTCGTGGAAGCCCGATTAATTTGGATTTATTATTTACCGGCAAAATGGATTTCCGCCCCAATATCGATGCTGTGATTTGGTTTGGGCAACAAGTCTTACCCCTCATTCAGGCCAGGCGCCCCGGCACCAGCTTTACTATCGCGGGGCAGCGTCCCCACAGCCGGTTAGATGTGTTACGCAGCATACCGGGGGTAAAAATTACGGGTTATGTGGACGACGTACGCCCTTACATTGCCGGCGCTAAGGTATATGTAGTACCACTGCGGGTCGGCGGCGGAACACGCCTGAAAATATTAGAGGCCATGGCTATGGGTAAGGCCATCGTCTCAACGACGGTAGGGGCTGAGGGCTTTCCGGTAGGTAACCGGCAAGAGCTGATCCTCGCCGACGAACCGGAAGCGTTTGCTCAAGAAGTACTCCATCTGCTGGATAACCCCGCCCGGCGCAGGGAATTGGGGTTAGCCGGCAAAGCTTTTGCCCACGCCGGCTACGGTTGGGATACGCTGGTACCCCAGCTTGAAAAAATATACCAAACTTGCCTAAAGCAAAATAATCACTGATTTCAGTCGTCGAGCCGCTATTACGTCGCAGCGTATAGCCCCTGTCTGTACACGACGTTTATTTTTGGCCCGGTCAATCTCAGGCAAACAAGTTTCGGGACATATCAATTTCTTGGGGAGCGTAGGGTGTTGTGGTACAATAATAACGATTGTTTTGATGCACGCGTATAAAGAGATTTTCTCGCGCTAAGTTAGGAGTCAGGACGGTGATGTTAAAAAAGGTATTAAGAGTTGTCTTTGGCGATCCCCATCAGAAGGAAATAAAAAATTTGAGCCCATTGGTCGACGAGGTTAACACCCTTGAAGCTCAAATGCAGCGTAAGAGTGATGACGATCTCCGGCAGATGCTGGCGAATTTTCGACAAGAATTGGCTGAGCAGACGGCTGAGCAGCGCTCAGAGGTGGAAACCTCGCGCCAGGAGGTCGTTAGCGCCAGACGTCAAGAACGACAGAAGCTTCAAGTGCAGTTGGATCAAGCCGAAAAGAGGTTGCTTAAGTTAGAAAGCGAATTGCTGGAAGAAATCCAGGCCCCGGTTCTTGCGACGGTCCGCGAGGCTAGCCGGCGGACAATCGGCCTGCGTCATTACGATGTCCAAATTGTAGGCGGGGCTCTGTTACACCAGGGCAAGGTTGTCGAAATGCGTACCGGCGAGGGAAAAACGCTGGCCGCGACCACAGCGGTGGTACTTAACGCCTTGATGGGTCGTGGGGCTCACGTGATTACAGTAAACGACTACTTGGCCAAACGGGACTGTCAGTGGATGGGGCCAATCTATCATTTTCTTGGCTTGAAAGTCGCCGTAATTCAAAACGCCGGCGGAGGCGGGGTTGATAACGCCTCTTTTGTATTTGATCCTGATTACCAAAGTGATGATGACCGTTATCAGCATCTACGACCTATTACGCGTCGCGAAGCATACCATTGCGATATCACCTATGGCACAAACAACGAATTCGGCTTTGATTATTTGCGCGACAACATGGTCCCGGATTTAAACCTAGCCACTCAGCGCGAGTTACATTATGCTATCATCGACGAGGTCGACAACATCTTGATTGACGAGGCCCGCACTCCGCTCATTATTTCGGGCCAGGCTGAAGAAAGTAGTGAGCTGTACCACAAGTTTGCCCAACTCGTTCGTCCGCTCAAACGCAGCAGTGATGAAAGTGTCCAAGATGAAGATCGAGAGCCTGATGGCGACTATGTCGTTGATGAAAAAGCGCGGGTTACTTATCTCACCGAACGTGGTGTAGAAAAAATTGAAGGAGCGCTTGGCGTAGAAAATCTATATGAGGGCGAGAGCGCAGCAATGACCCCTTACCTGGACAACGCCCTGCGAGCCCACGCGCTCTTTAAGCTTGATGTAGATTATGTTGTGCAAAATGGCGAAGTCATCATCGTGGACGAATTTACCGGCCGCCTGATGCACGGGCGACGCTACAGCGAGGGTCTGCATCAGGCCATTGAGGCCAAGGAAGGGGTGAGCGTTCGCCACGAAAGCTTTACCTGGGCTACTATCACCTTTCAAAACTTTTTCCGGATGTACAATAAGCTGGCGGGTATGACCGGTACGGCTGAGACTGAAGCCGAAGAATTTGGAGACATCTACAAGTTGGAAGTGACCGTACTGCCTACCAACGTTGAATACCGGGCTTTGCAAGGCAGCCTGATTAAGGAAGCCCATAAGCAAAACGGCGTAGAGATGGTAACGTACCGCGAACCAGATAACGATCAACTTCTGTATAAGCGTATCGATTATCCTGATGTCGTTTACAAAAACCCCCAAGCTAAGTTTAGAGCCATCATCGAAGAAATTAAGCAGTTGCAGGAAGCAGGGCAGCCAGTACTGGTCGGAACGATAGCGATTGAGACTTCAGAGTTTTTGTCCAACTTGCTCCAAAAGCAGGGCGTTAAACACGAGGTGCTCAATGCGAAGCAGCACGAGCGAGAGGCCAGCATCATTGCCCAGGCGGGTCGCCCCGGCACGGTAACCATTGCCACCAATATGGCCGGGCGCGGGGTCGACATATTATTGGGCGGTAGTCCCGAAGGTTTAGCTCGAGATGAACTGCGCCGACGTGGCGAAGACTTGACCACTGTCGACCCAGGTTTATGGGAGAGTACGCTGGCGAAATGGACAAAACTGGTCGAAAAAGATAGAGAAACCGTGAAAAAGATAGGGGGCCTGCACGTTGTCGGCACCGAGCGGCACGATGCCCGTCGCATCGATAATCAGTTGCGCGGTCGGGCCGGCCGGCAAGGTGATGCCGGTTCAAGTCGCTTTTACGTTTCGCTGCAAGATGACTTAATGCGCCGCTTTGGGGGGCAAAATGTGGCCAACCTGATGGAACGTTTCGGGGTGGAGGACGAAATCCCTATCGAAGCCGGGATTGTTAGCAAGTCTATTGAAAACGCGCAGACCAAAGTTGAAGGTCACAACTTTGATATTCGGAAGCACTTGCTCAAATATGACGATGTTATTAATCAGCAGCGCGAGGTCACTTATGCCGAGCGCCGGCGCATCTTGGCTAGCCCTAACCTTAAAGAGAGCGTTCAAAGATTAATTGACACGCACCTCAGCAACCTGATCCAAAACTTCACGATAATTCAAGATCCGGACGAATGGGATCTGACGGCCATGCACAGCGCCGTACGCACGATTATGCCGCTGCCTCCGACCCTTACCTCAAGCATCTGGGACGGGCTCAGCCGCGAAGAAATTGAAGAGCAAATTTTGGAAATGGCCAGGACTAATTACGAGGCTATGGAAAACGCGCTGGGGTCCGAGCAGCTGCGCTACATTGAAAAAGAGTTGATGCGCCAAATCCTTGATATGTTGTGGGTACGCCATTTGACGGCGCTCGACGCCCTGCGCCAGGGAATTGGGCTGCGGGCCTTTGGACAACAGGACCCGTTGGTTGCCTTCAAAAAAGAAGCTTACGAAATGTACGGACAATTTCAAGCCGCTGTTCAAGAAGAGGTCGTGCGGCGAATTTTCCACACCACGGTCGTTAAGGAAGCACCCCGGCCTCGCAACTTGCAGGCACAACACCCCGATGCGGCAGCAGCCAGTCGAATGCAAGCCCAAGCCGCTGCGCAGGGTACGGCCGAACAGTCGCCGACACCCATCCGGGTGCAAAAAACTCCGGGTCGCAACGATCCCTGCTGGTGCGGTAGCGGCAAAAAATATAAACAGTGTCATATGAAAGCCGATATGGCGGGCGGCAATGGTCAGGACCGGCGAAGCGTGCCAACCAAAGCGGGCCAGGACCAGGCTAACACGGCTGGCAAAAGCGCAAAACGGAGGCGGGTTAAGGCTCGGCGACGGTAATCATACAGCCAGCAGATGCAGAGAAGGGGCGAAGCTTAGAATTCGCCCCTTCTTGCTATATAGGACAATATGTCCAACGCTGTTGCAATTTCTTAATGATAATGTTAAGATGTAAAAATATAGGGTAACCAGGTTTGTAAATCCTAGTCAAAGGAGGGCAAAGCTTTGACCTCGAACAGTGATGACTTTACCGCTCGATTAATGGACGACATGGATCCGACATTACTTGATTTTGTCAAGACAAAAGTGAATTCCTTTATCAAGTGGGATCTGGTGAGGTTTTTCTACGAAAATCCTCATACTGCTGATACCGTAGAGAATATCGCTAAATATGCCGGCAGAAATGCCCATGCTGTCGAACCAGAACTGGAAGAATTGGTAGATAGCAACATCATGCAAAAACAGATCATCAATAACACTGCCATCTACTCGCTCTCGTCTGATAATTCAATGCGTGCCTTGGTTGATAAATTTATCCAGGCTTGTGAGGACCGGCACTTTAGAGTAAAAGCTGTGTATCATATCATTCGAGGGATGCGGTAAGTTTTTCAAAAGGAGCTTGAAGCATGGACAGGGTTAAAACTGGAATCACCGGACTGGATGAAATGTTGGGCGGTGGATTCTTAAGAAACACTGCCAATTTGGTCGAGGGTGCGCCCGGTACGGGTAAAACAACGCTGGGTATGCAATTTATTCACAATGGCATTTTAGCAGGCGAGCCAGGGTTGATCGTCACCTTTGAAGAGTTTCCGCAGCAATACTATCACGATGCCGCAGCGTACGGCTGGGATTTTTTGGGTTTGGAAAAACAGGGTTTGCTCAAAATAATTATGACCAGTCCGGAGGTAAGCCGGCTTGATGTCGAAAGTGTCGGCGGCATGATCGAAACGTATGTCAACGAAATGGAGGCACGCCGGGTTGTTGTAGACAGTATTAGCCAATTTACACGTTTAACTCAAGACCCTATCGAGCTGCGCGGGTTAGAATTCAGCTTCATTAATGCGCTTAAACGCCAGGGTCTAACCACTATTCTTACACGTGAAAGTCCGGTTTTGCTGGGTGAGTCTGCGGAGGACAGCCAGCTAAGTTTTGTAGTTGACTCTTACCTGATGCTGCGTTATGTCGAAATTGAGTCGGCTATCCGAAAAGCGCTCTTGGTACTAAAAATGAGGGGAAGCAATCACGCCAAAGATATTCGCCAGTATGAGATCACCATGAGCGGGTTCGAGGTTCAAACAAAATTTGAAGGACGAGAGGGGATCTTAAGCGGCAGCCCGCGGCGTATGGCCGACTCATTTGTTGAGGCATTTGTGAAGCGTTAAGGTGTTTCCCAGAAATAGATTTTGCCCGAATCAGAAAACCTTATGACCTTCGTCACAATTATTTTAACAATCTATATCTGGGGAATAGTAGGTGTTCTCTTATTTTTTTTGTTTGCTATTGCCCAGTTTTATCAAAGAAAAGCTGGGCGTCGTTCTTTTTATCCAGCCTTTATCGTATCTGCCGTTTTTTTGAGCAGTGCGGCCATTCGATATCTTTTTCTGGCACCGGCTATTATCGGTGACCTTTGGGGTGATACACTTCGGTTCATCGGAGGGCTTATCTTAAGCGCATACGGCGTGTTTTTGCTTAGACTTATGATGGGTCGTCGATCTTGAGTAGTATAGCTATTATATTTGGTATATTCGGTACCTTGTCCGTATTGCTGCTAATTTTGATATTGGCAAAACTATCAGAACGGTTTGGGGCTGTAGTCAAGCTGCCACCAATTTATCGCTACTACTACGCAGCCTCGGCCCTGGTAGCTGTTAGTCTTATTAGCCAACTACTGGCCGCCAGAGGTACCGTGATCTCGACGAACAGCTTTGATTGGTTTGCAGCCCCTTGGTTTTTGCTGTTATTTTATCACCTTCCTCTGGGCATTGGCGTGACCATAAGCTTTGTCGTCACCTGGCGCTACTGGAGCTGGCTATTTACAGAACGCGACAGGTAAATTGCCATGAGCCAGCCAATTTCGGCACAAGCGATGGCGCAGCTTCTCGTAGATTCGGGATGGCAGCAGTTTTGGCTAGATGAGCGAGCGCATCTTTGCCCCCCGTGCGCCGGCCTAGCAGAATTATTTGGTCTTGGACCGCACCGTCTTGACAACTCTCCGCTGGTCAGCCTATTTACCCCGGCCAGCAGAGAAACTTTTTCGTCTCTCATGTCGCAATTGGCCCTCGGGCAAATTCACAATATCCCGGCCACCTTACTCCGACTTCAAGCTGCTGAGCAAATGCTCGTCGAAATCATGCTGTCCGCCTCAACCAACAAGGACCGCCACCGTAGGTACGTAGGCTTTATGCGGCCCGTGCCCCAGACAAGCATCGATTTGACGAAGGAGCCAGGGTCAGCAGAAGACAATCGATCAGAAATCGCAGCAGACCTGGCCCGGCCCCTCACTAACGTGTCAGACTTGGGCGACTTATCCCCCGTGACCAACGTGATTGAAAGTACGCCCCTCTCTGACCAATTTCGGCGTCACGTGGATCGGATTACGGGGCTGCTGCAAGCCAGCTATGCGCTGAGCACCCTGGACTTGCAAGACATTCTTGATACAATCGTGCAAAAAGCGGGCAGCTTGTTAGAAGCGGCCCATACCGTGGTATACCTGGCTGACTACTCCGACCGGCAAATACGAGCCACAGCCGCTCACAGTGTCGGCAATATGAGTGACGTACCAACGCCTCCCTTCGGTTTTGAGGAGGGCACTGTAGGTTGGGTCTTAAAGCATCGCACATCGCTAAGAATTAATGATGTTCAAAATGACAAACGGTTTATCCAGATTTCGCCTCAATCTACACGGATAGTTAATTTGGTTGCAGTGCCATTGATTGTTAAAGGTGAGGTTATTGGTGCCTTAGAGGCAACCCACAAAGTCAATGGAAAAGATTTCACGATTGATGAGGAGGCCTTGTTGTCGGCCTTTGCCAGCCAAGCTGCCATTGCGATACAAAATGCGCGCCTCTATCAGGAAACACAGCAGCAAGTCAAGGCTTTGACCATTCTAACCCAAACCAGCGAAGCGATTACCAGAGCCGGTAATCTTGACCAACTCCTTAACTTCGTGTTAGACTCTACGCTGTCCATTGTGGGTACGGAGTATGGGGCCATCATGTTGGCCGACCCCCAGAGCCAGACACAGA
>JBFGLD010000140.1:0-9305 GCA_041576335.1 Anaerolineae bacterium
GCAGAATATTGCTTAATTGGTGTTCGGCAACCTATTTTATGATGGAGAAGTTGTGCGCACCGTGGTGCCGCCCGCTGCGACCCCCAAGCAAGGTATCGACGATTTTTATGCGGTGATGGATGGCGCTGAGGGCCAATTGGGCGTTGCCGCGGTTGCCCCCGGAGACAAAGATTACCACGGCGGCAAATGGGCGTTCCACAGCGTGACCTGGAATGTCGCTCCCTATCTACTGACGTCAGCGGAAGCCGTAGAAGATGCTGAGGACCTTGGTGACGTAACCGTAACCCGCGTGACAGAGAATGATTTCAAGTGTCCGATCCAACCCTAGGTTCGGGTTGACATTGGACTGCCGTACACTCTGGCGACGAGAGTTCTTAGGAAGAACGATATCGGCTTAGCTTTGTGAAACCTGGGGACAAGCTGAAATGACGGGGCTCGAGAATCGAGCCCCGCTTGCTTTCTTGCTTTGACGCAATTCGTCGAAAATAAAGTTACACGGAGTTACACAGAGCCATCACAGAGTAACTCAGAGCAAAAAAATTAATAAACTTATAAGAAGAATGGTGGGCCGGTCACGATGTAATTCTCAAATCTTCCGAAGGGCTCGTCACTCATGAACATAGCCAAAAATCCGTCGATGCGACAGCCACGATCGAGCAGGTAATCCACCGCAGTTTTGTTTATCATTGGAACCTCAACCCCAAACTCGTGTTCATGTCGCGCCGCTTCGCTCTCGCTATGGGCCAAAACAGCTGGAAAGTCGTCGGCATCCAACAGTCCAAAGGGGCCATTACGAAGCCCGACATAGCCGAATCCGACCGGCTGCCCGTTACGCCTGTATAAATAACCTTGGCGGTTGCCTAAAAGCCAGATGTGGTCCTCCTGGCGGCGGTGCCCTAGCAGCGCCAGATCTATTGAAGCCAGGTGATCGAGGTATTCCACGGACGCGATGATCGGCTCGAATGAAAGATCACTCTTGACTGTGACCAACTCAGGCTGGCGGCCAAAGTAATAAACCGGAAAACGGGGATAAACACCTGCTTTAAGGTAAAGGGTCTGGGCCCGTGTATCGGGTGTAGCGATAAGAGAGCGACGGATCGTGCCGTCACCGGGAAAGACACGTTTGAGTAACTCGCTCCCCATGCCGCTCGATTGCTCGCCGGGAACGACAAAAAGTTCGGTTAACTGGCGTAACCCGTCGCGCAGTACCGATCGGGCAAAAGCAAGCGGCCGTCCGTCTCGTTCGGCGATCCAAAAATGTTCTGCTGTAGCGGCAAGATGCTCGTAGAGGGAGCGTCGCTCCCGCCACATAAGGTCTAATGCGTCAGGATCTTGCCAACTGGTCGGCGTGGTCGAGCCAAGCCTGCGGCTGAGGTCGGCCAGCGTTTGCTCAAACACCTGGAACACGGCGTAAGAGTCCTCAACCGTTCCGGGCCGCAAAATGAAGGCTGCGGCGCGCGAATTGTTCTCAGATTGGGAAGTTGAATCATTCATCCAATAGGTTCCTGGTTTTGTGGCGTTAGTTTGCTGGTATCGACGCCGACGATGCCGGTTATCCTAATCCCTTATGTTTCAGCGGCATCTGTCTCTCTGCCAATAATCTTAAAGGTTAAGATACCGGCTGGTTCCAGTATAGGCGACAGCCAGCAAAAATTGATCTGCCATATTATAGATCTCAGGGTTGGGTTTGTAAATTGGGAGATAATGCCGAGGCAACGGCTCAAAGTTGTATCCGCATTGAACGGTATGACCGCCAACCGCCCGGATAGAAATCAAAGGCTGCGATTAGCGGTCATCACTTCGACGCTGATTTCTACTTTTCTATTTCGAGCGTAAAGCTTAAGTTCACTCCCTCGCTGGCGTTAAAACCGAGGAAAACCTGACTGGCTTGGCCCCGAGCCTTACTATATTGCCCGGTGCCACCGGTGATTGCTCGATCGACGGGCACACCCACATCGGCCACTTCGTACCCATCCGTAACTATAGTAACGTTGCCGTATTCTTCACCAAAATTATAGACCTGGGTGGTGATTACCCACGGACCACTTTCGGCATGGGCCGCATCGCCGATGAACCAGCCCCGGCAGACCCACTTACCGAGAACTTCATCGGGAAATTCAGGTTCGACTGTACCATCGTCGTTTACTAGTACCCCATTGGTGCCGTTGAGGGTCCCCTTTGGATATATGTAACCCTCGGTAATAAAGGAATTCCCGTGGGCCGGCAATCCATCTTCGAAAACGGGGGCCTGGTCAAAGACGAAGCGGCTCATATCCTCGGCCACGTCGAATTCAAGAACCTTTTTCTCATTTTTCGCCGCAGCCGGTAGTACACTTGTTGCTGCATAGCCGGCCAGCACCACCACCGCCACTAGGGCAGCCAGACTAATCCATTGGAACGATTTTAAGCTAAACATTTTTGTTCTCCTTTAACAATTGCAAATAGGTTTTTAGGATTAACTGATGGTGGTGCCATTATAATGGAGAGTTGGCCAGTGTTGCTCTGCCAAATGATAGGTTTGCGGGTTTTGTTTGGTTGATATTAGGTTGGGCGGGGTTGGGGATACAGCCAAAGCGACAAAATCCGCCCATAACTTTTGGGGGGTAATGCTTACGACAAAATATTGAGTTCGCGGGCGCGGGCTGCAGCTTGAGTGCGGTTATTTACATTAAGCTTACCATAGATTTGGGCGGTGTAGGACTTAACCGTACCCACCGAAATAATCAGAACATCGGCAATTTGCTGGTTGGTCAGACCCTCGGCGATAAGGTTCAGCACTTCTTGCTCGCGCGGTGTGAGGGGTTCCACCAAAGTAGGTCGCTTGGCAGAGGCAAGAGGTTCGCCTCCATCACGGCTCCGGCTCCCGGCTGCTTGGCCCGGTTGAGCTTGATGGTCTTGGGCCTGGGGCGAGCCCTGCTCCGCCAATGTATCGGATGCGGCTAGTTCAGCTTCGACGGAGGTGACCATTGTCTCGAGGTTGAGCGACGAACCGCGCTGTACAGCCACGGCAAAAACGTCTGGTGGAAGCTGAGATTCGTAAAAAGCTAGAGACTGCTGCGCTCTATCCTTGGTTTCTCGATCGCTGGCCGGGTGATGGTGCACCAGTGTCAGCAGCTCAATGCCTCTTTCGGGCCGGGCTGTCTTGAGCATCATTTCGCCGATACCGGCAAGAATAGACAGCGTGAGCGGCACAAAATGCATGGTTAAGGTAATCTCCAGCGCCTGTTGAAAGTATTGTTGGGCCAATGCATGGTTATTTAAGGCGCACGCGGTCATTCCCAAGCCGTATAGAACTGTGGCTAATCCGCCTTGGTCACCGATGCTCTGATAGATACTCAGGCTTTGTCGGTATAGCTGTTCGGCTTCTTGGTACGACCCTTGCAACCAGGCAATCTTGGCTAGATGGTTTAGTGCGACGGCCATCCCTTCCGGATCTTTGAACTCTTTTTTCATGCGATAGCTGGACTGGTAATGCAGCTTAGCTTGGGCATAATCGGCCTGGGCTCGGGCCACGTTGCCCAGGTCGCTGAGGATGTAGGCCATCATCCAGCGGTTATCTGTCTCCAGGGTCACCCCATATGCCTGTTCTGCGTAGCGTCGTGCCACCTCGTACTGACCTTGGGCAAAGGCAGCATTGGTCAAAATGTAAAAGGCAACTTGGAGATTGTGTTTATCAGCCCGGGCTTCACAATTCAAACGGGCTTGTTCACCCAGCTTGGCCGCAGTTGTATAGTCTCCTAAAATATTGGCCAGGACCCCCAGCCCGGTAAGGGGCTCGGTAGCAAACCCCGGGGGTGGCGAAAGATGAAGGTCGTGGTACATCGCCCGGCTTCTATCCAGAGTAGTTTTGGCCATTTCCAACTTGCCGAGACGAATATGGTGCCAGCCGAGCCATACGAGGAGCTGGGCCAGGGTTGAACCTACTTGACCGGCCGGCTCGACACTATCCAACTTACGAATGGCTTTTTCGAAGGCATCTGCGCCCTCCCGGTACCGGCCCTGTAAATCGCAAAAATAGTAATAAGCGCGAGTCGCTTTCTGAATATCTTCCACGCGGACCAGTTCAACGGCCCACTGCCAGGCAGCACGAATATTTTCAAGATCAGCTTCGATTTCTCGAAGTGCTTGCCGCTGTCTGCCCCCCTCTAAATCTGCAGTACGCTGCTCGAGAAAATTCGTGTAATAGGCGCAGTGCAAGTCGTAGACGTCGGCCACATGTTCCGGTGATTGCACTAAATGTTCGGCCGCATATTGTCGCAAAAGATCATGAATCTGATAACGACCACCCGGCTCAGCCCGCAGCAATGATTTATCTACCAGCGCCGACAGCGTGGCCAGCGTGGCTCCGGCGATTTGCTCGCCTGCGTCGCGCTGGAATCCGCCTCGAAAAACTGACAATCGCTCGAATACACTGCGTTCATGCTCCGAGAGAAGCTGCCAAGATTGGTCAAAGACCGCCCGCATACTTCGCTGACGGACCGGGACATTGCGTAAACCGGTAGCCAAAAAGTCGCAATTACGCTTAATTTCGGCGGCGATAACCGAACATGCCACTAATTTGGTCCAGGCTGCGGCTAACTCAAGCGCCAGCGGCATGCCTTCGACAAGCTGGCAGATTCGAACTATGTCTGCCTGTTCGACGGCCAACGAGAAATCCCGACGGACCCGCCGAGCCCGCTCGACAAACAGACGAACAGCGTCATAGGAATCAACCGTCGGTTCCACTTGCCTCTCCCTGGTCAGATGTGGGGTCTGGGTTGGGGTCGGAAATGGCAGACCCTCGACTGGGTAAAGCCATTCTTCCTGCAAACTTAATACTTCTCGTGAAGAAACAAGGAGTTTCACCCCCGCTGCCGTTGTAAGGATGTCTGTCAGGAGGTTCAGTCCCGTATTGTCGCCTTCTTGAGCATGGGGAAGCAAGTGCTCGAAGTTGTCCAGAACTAAGAGCATTTTCTTGTCACGCAGCTGGTTCAACAATTGAATATTTGTATCTCCGTGCCCAGCCACAGAAAGATCAATCGCATCAGCCACGGCAGAAGCCAGAAATTCGGCCGCCTGAACGGCTTGAAGGGGGACAAAAAAGACGCCGTGGAGAAAATTATCGAGCAGTTGGGATGCCGTCTGCATTGCGAGCCGCGTTTTACCAACCCCACCTGGACCGATCAGGGTCAGCAGGCGGCAATGCGGCTCTGCCAGCAGCTCCGTAATGTCGGCTACTTCATCCGCCCGACCGATAAATGGTGTTGGCTGCGACGGTATCTTTGCTGTCGTGGAGATTTGTTGAGGTTCCCGTACCATGACTAGGCTCGCTCATTACATAGGCCACTTCCATCGTTGAGTAGCATTCTAACACGTTTGGTCGGGATTGTCATCCATTTTTTTGGTGCGAAATGTCCTCAAATTCTATGGATAAGCCTAATCTTTGGGTGCAGGTTGCTGATTGGCACGGGATTCTTTTTTGACCCGCTTGAGTCGTAAGGCTCTTTTCCAGCGCGGCTCACTGCTGCTAAAGCCGCTGCCCCAAACCTCTTCGGTGGGGTTAACCACCACAAAGGCATCTTCATCGGCCGTGTAAACCAACGATTTGAGATGGGGAACTTCGGCGGGCCTCACTGCGCAGAGCAGCACCGTGCGGGGTTGGCGGGTATACATACCGGTCCCCTGGAGGGCTGTCACACCTCGATTGAGCAGCGTAAGCAGCTGCTGGCTTACGTTTTCCGCTTTGTCGGTGATGATGATGGCTAACTGTTCGTGGCGATGAACAAAGTGCAGTTCTTGAGACAGGACCTGGCTGGCGGCATCGGCCAGATTGTGGAGCAACTCCCCGGACAGGTTGAGTACCTCGCCGCGCGACAGTACTTCGCCGGGTGAGTCCCGGAGGCCGATGGTTAGGAAAGCTACCAAGAAAACGACAAAGAAAAAACTGGTCACAAAAAGGGCCATAACCTCTCCGGGCACAAAGCCAACTGCGGCGTGGTTAAGGAGAGCCCGTACGGAATGAGCCGGAACAGGGTGAATAAGCAATTTGAGCGCCCAGGCCAGGCCCAAGATAAAGAAAAGCCAAACATAATTTCGACGCAGCCGACGCCCGATAGCCTCCAAGTTGCTAATCGGGAATTCCGGGGTGAGAAGGCTCTCCACGAGCCGAATCGCCCACTCTTGATGGGGGGCAAATGGGGGGGTTAGCATTGCCGCAAAGAAGTCAGTCTCCATCAAGCGCACGCGCAGCGCCCACAATTCGTAGTAGCGGTAGCGGCGCGCCTCTATTAATAAGAAGAGAGAAACCATTAAAAGACTGATCAAGATAACCAAATGGGAGTTGTTGACAGAACCGAACGCAAATGTCAATACGGCAGCCGTCGTGACAACCGCCCAGTTGGTCGTACTGTCGAGACGAGTGCGCCAAACATTAGAGCGGGCAATCTCACCGCGGTAAAAGTGGACCATCGCCGTATTAAATTCGCTCGACTTCATGCGGTAACCACGGTAGGTCCACACATTTTCTGGCGCATCGGATGTATTCGGATTGGCTGAAGTTGTTTCTGCCATATCTGCCCTCAATTACGCGCTTGCCGGCAGCTCTGCGGCCCACAGGCCGGCTACCCGTGTTATACTATCACCAAATTGTCACGGTGAATAGCTGTGGGCCCGTAGTCATAGCCTAAGATGTCGGCAATTTGGTCGGAGCGTTTGCCGCAAATGGCTTGCAGGTCGTCCGAGTTGTAGTTAGCCGTGCCACGGCCGACTTCCCGGGTTTGTAGATCCAGCACCCGAATCGTTGCGCCCCGCCTGAATCTGCCAAGCACCTCGGTAACACCGACGACAAGCAGACTCCTGCCTGCTTGGGTTAGGGCCCGAGCGGCCCCCGCGTCGATTTTGACGGACCCCTGGGCTGCGTCGGCTAATATCCGGCGTTTGCGGCTTTCGACGTGGCTAACTTGAGTCGGAAAGCGAGTGCCCAGTTGCTCGCCACGAACTACCCGCAGCATACAATCCGGCTCATTGCCGGGAGCTATGACCACCTCCGTACCGGAGCGTGTGGCCAGTTCAGCCGCCTGGATTTTAGTGATCATCCCACCCGTGCCCACAATACCGCTGCTGCCGCTGGCCATTTGTCGGATGGTATCGTCGATCGTCAATACCTTCTGAACGAGTTGCGCATCGGCATTATAGCGGGGATCGGCCGTGAAAAGACCCGGCTGGTCGGTCAAAATGATCAGTAAATCAGCGTCAATGAGATTAGCAACCAGGGCCGACAGGTTATCATTATCGCCAACCTTGATTTCCTCGACGGCGACGACGTCATTTTCATTGATAATCGGAACAACCTGGTGTTGCAGAAGTCGTTGGAGCGTGTTGCGGGCATTTAAGTATCGAGTTCGATTAGCCAAGTCGGCCCGCGTGAGCAGGGCTTGGGCAACCGTCACATTGTACATCTCAAAAATTTGCTGATATAGGGTGAGAAGATGCCCTTGACCAACTGCAGCCAGCATCTGTTTGTAGGGGATATCTTTATTTTGGGTGGCTAAGTCAAATCCTAAAATCTCCCGTCCGGCAAAGATAGCCCCTGACGATACCAGGATAACTTCATGGCCTTGGCTGCTTAAGCACGAAATCTGGCGGGCAATCTCGATGAGCCGGGGGCGGTGAATACCTTCCGTACCCGCTCTGAGGACGTTAGTTCCAACCTTTATGACAACTCTCATACGATCTCATCGATTTCGAGCTGTTTGGCGCAGCATCGTGTAGGCCATACGGGGGGTTCTATCCGGATTGAGAATCGAATACCAACGCATTGGCTCTGCAGCGGGATACCAGGGCACGGTGCTGAAGTCGAGATTAAATAGAAAGATAGCTTCGACAAAAGGCCATTCTTGCTGAATTTTTTCGTAGGTTCGGGTCAAATATTCGGCTTGCTGCGGTTCGGTAACGGCAATAGCCTGGTGTTCCCCCAGATCCCAATGGGATTGTAGCACCCAACCGGTTTCGGTAATCCAGATCGGCTTATCACCATCACCGTTCGCTTGCATAACCTCATGTTGTTCCACCACTCGAAAGAGGGAGAGACCCTCCGGGTCAATATCGTCGGGGGAGCGGCCAAAGGCATAGGGGTGGCTGCCGAGCGCATCAAAATAGCCTTTGGCCCCGGCGTCGTACATGGCCTGTAAGAATTTCAGGTCTCCGTAGGAGGTGGCTGAGCCGTCGCCGGTTGTCGACAGACCACCGCTGATCACCAATGCGTTAGGATCCACGGCCTTGATCGCCGTATACGCAGCTTTAAGCATGTCAGTATAAGCGACCGGATCGGGGTTAAGATAACCCCATTCGTAGTTTAGATTGGGCTCGTTCCAAATTTCGTAGGCAGCCACGCGCCCTTTGTAGCGAATGGCGAGCTCGGTCATAAAATTAGCAAAATCGGCTGTATCAAGCGGTGGATGGCTAAAATGCGTACCGGGGGGGCGGGCCCAAGCCGGCGTGCCGTGGACGCGCATCAAAATTTTGACTTGCTGATCCCCAAATGCAGCTGCAATGTTATCAGGATCAATCCAGCGAAAATGGCCCGGCTCAGGTTCCACAGTGCCCCAATTTACGTAGCTTTTAGCCCAATCAAAACCCAAATCATTAACCAGATAAGCCAGACTTAAATCGGCGATATTTGCCCCGGCGGCGAAATCCGGCCGTGAGGGTAACTTGATGGCGGCGGCGGCTTGAGCAACATTATCAGACGGAGATGTCGCAAACGGTCTGCTCGGATTGATGGCTAAAAAATCATCCCAGGCTTCATTAATCGTCAATCGGATAGGCTGGGATACACCGGTGAAAGCCAGGGCGTATAACTCGTGGTTTCCGCTTTCCCAGGAGGTAAAGGTTAGCCACTGCCCATCAGCAGACCACCCCAGCGAGCCGATCCAGGCTGCGCTTTGATATAGTAGCTCAAGGTCTTCCGCTTTTGGGCCAATAACATAAATACCGGCCCAGCCTTCTTCGTCCCAACCGATAAAGGCTACGCGCTTACTGTCCGGTGACCAGGCGGGTGACGTACCTTGCAGCGGGTGCGGCGTAATAAGTTGCTCATCTGTCCCGTCGGGCCGGATCAGATGGATTTTTTCAACCCCATTACGAACTCCGGCAAAGGCGATGTACTTGCCGTCAGGTGACCAGGCCGGCAAGCGATCCATGCCGTCATTAAAGGTAAGTTGGATAGCCGTATCGCCTTCCAGATTTTGAATAAAAATCTCCGGATCACCGTCTCTCTCCGATACAAAAGCTATGGTTTGGCCGCTCGGCGACCAGCTTGGACTGTA
>JBFGLD010000141.1:0-9272 GCA_041576335.1 Anaerolineae bacterium
ATACCTGCGTCGTCAATTTCTATCTTGCTCGATTTGCCGCCAGATATAGCTCAGCAAAGAGAAGGAGAGCACCCGCTGGCCTATTATCAGGCCAAACGTGATTTATATCTCAAATATGCTCCCATGTGGAGAGCAACTGTGGTTAATGCAACGGAAGTGGAATCAACCCAAAAAAGCATTAGCCAAATTTTGAAAAATTATTTCGGAGATAAACAACGCGAAACCTTATAGATGAAGCATCGGACCTATGACCACAGAGAGGTACTGCGAATTTTGAGGCGATCTTTGGAAGTTACCCGATTGAAAAAGGCGATACCGCACGTTTTGTCCGTCGTGGTCCTATTGCTTTTTATCGGCTATTTATACCGCAACGCGGATCAGTATCAGCAGCTGCTCAATCTATCCTTGGGGTCGCTTGTTCTACTTATTAGCCTGATCTTGGGGACCTACCTGGCCAATGGCCTAATAAATTATTTCTTGTATCAAGGGTTAGGCGTTCCCCTGAGCCTCAACGAGAGCTTTGGCTTGGCGGCGATCAATACGTTGGCCAACCAACTCCCGTTTGCCGGTGGTCTGATTGCCAAGGGGGTCTACCTGAAGCAGCGTTATCAGCTGGCTTACACGCGCTTCTTGAGCGCAACGGTGGCCCTCTATGTCTGTTTTGTGGCGGTAAATGGTCTGGTCGGTGTTGCGATCATTGGCAGCTGGTCGCTCCGCGATGGCAGAAGCGTCCCAGGGTTATTGCTGCTGGGTTTTATGGGCATGGCGGCCAGCGTCGTACTGCTTTGGCTGCACCTCGATGTTAGCTTCGCGCCCGGCAAATGGGGTAGGCGGATGGCCCAACTGACTCAGGGCTGGCAAATCTTGACCCAAGACCGGCTGCTAATTGCACGATTGGTCGCCCTGCAGCTTGGAATGGCCCTCATATTTGCCGGACGCTTATGGATTGCGTTTCACATCCTGTCACAAGAGGTCAGCCTGACCCAGTGTATTCTGTTTGCTGCAGCTACAATACTGACCCATCTGGTTAGTATCACTCCCGGCGCGCTCGGAATTCGAGAGGCGATTGTGGCCGCGGTGGCCGCAGCGCTCGGCTTCGACGCCGGTATTAGCGTCGTAGCTGTCGGCATCGATCGTTTGGTGGCTACCGTTGTCATTATCACTTTAGGTACTTTTTATACCAACATATTGAGCCAACGAGTGGTCAGTATTCAACCAGAGTCGTTAGCCCCACTCGATATAACCCGGAAGCAGACTCATCCGGATTAAGCCTCCCTTTGGCGGAAAGTATTCGCATGACCCACTCATTTCAACCCAATTCGAATTCACCTCACTCGACTCCCAAACTGCTCGTAACGATTTTACTGTTATCTCTGGTCATGATTGTTGTAACCCAGTCATCGCATTTATGGGATAAATACCGTGTGGTTGACGATGTGCAAAATTCCTACTGGATGGCCCGTTATCAAGATCCTACCCTGTTTACAACGGATTATCTATTTGGGCATCGGCTCATTGAAATGAATGCCTGGGGGTTTCAACTGCTCCTATATCCGGTTAGCCTGGGTTATGGCTTGCTTTTTTATCCGTTCAGCTTCGTAATTGACCACATTTGGCTGAGCAAGTGGTTAATTTTTGCGTTAGTTCCCCTATCTGTCTTTTATCTATATAAGTTAGGGCAATATTTGGAAAACAATGCTGCCGCAGTTAGCCTGAGCTTGTTCTTTGTTTTTTTTATCCTGGCCTCGTCACAAGCTATCTCCCCGGTGACCGGTATGCAGCGAGGTTTTGCCGTACCTCTTTTGATCATGTCTCTTTACTATTTGGTTCGACAGCAGTACATTGGGGCCGCGGCTACCATCGTTATGAGTGCCCTTATTTACTGGCCAAACCTACCTCTGACCGTTATCGCCTATAGTCTATCATTTCTGAAAATACAACCTCGGTTCAAGGTGTCGTTGAATATCACCCGAGCCAGGCTGATCCCCTTCTTTGTGAGCCTGTTTCTATCAATGCTGTTAATCATTCCAATGCTCATCTTCGAGTCTCGCCTATTTGTCCCGCAAAGCGTGCCAATCGGTCAAAACCCAAGTTATCAATCTGAGGGAATTGCCCCTATGTTCATTAGTTTTCCCTGGCAGGGACGGGCCGGACTTTTTGACATTGGGACCGAAGTAATCAATTTCATCGTTCTACTGCTGCTAGGCTTCTTTGTTTACAAAGTTGTTGGCCGTCGAGCCTTAGGACGGTTGCCGGCAGCGTACTGGCATCTACTCGCAGCCGCGCTTATTATGTACGCCGTTTCATTTTACGTCTTATTCGTACTCTCATCTTCCGCTCTTTACTGGCCTTCACGCTACACCCGCACCACCCTGATCTTATGTGGCGTCATTTTTGTCGGTCTGAACTGGGGCGACTTTCTAGAAAATGCGCCCATTTGGTTTCGACGTAATAAACCGTTATTAATATTCTTTGTCGTGTCACTGACGCTGGCGCTGACAGTTACCTACTTGCTGCTGCCGAGCTACGTATTACTGGTGCCGCTGCTGTGGTTTATGGAGTTGTTGCTGAGCGGTGTAATCGCAGTTTTTGGGGGAAGCTACCTTTTTCAGATAATAAAACGCGGTCAGGTTGCGCCCCGCGGCCGTAACGTTGCCCTTCTATCCGGTGTTGGCCTGACCGTGCTTTTGACCGGCGGCTTTTACCTTGACTCCCTGGGTACTCGGACGATGAACCCGACCGATTCTCAACGTGATATTTATGAATTTGTCGGCACTCTTCCCAAAGACACCGTTCTGGCCGGTGACCCCGTCTTGATGTCCGGCATTCCTCTCTTCTCGCAGCGAAGTGTCCTTTTTAGAGATTTGTTTCCAAACGCGCATCCCCATGCTTCTATTTTTATAAAAGACTTTTTTGATGCGCAATATGCCGAGATCCCGGGAAACTTATTGGCTTTCTGTCAACGTTACCAAATTAGTTACCTGGTTGTTGATATTGCCGACTTCGCGCCGGATTACCTGGCCGAAGGAGATTTTTTCTATCAGCCTTTTAATGACAAGATTGTCGAAACCGTGACGGGCCGGGCCCACTTTGTCGTACCGCAGCTCCAACCGGTTTTCACCAGCGGTCCTTTCAGCGTTGTCAAATGTGATGCGGACACCGTCTTGATCAGTCAAAGAACAGAGCAGAAATGATCCTAACGAAACATGGCCAACGGCCGATCTCCTTGGCTGTCTTTGGCTTAAGCCTGATAATTATAATCTACAACATATTTTTTATTACATATGGGCTGCAAAAGCATGCCGCTTTTCAGACGGCCGGATTCGACTTGGGGATATGGGATCAGAAAGTATGGGGCATGCTCAATGCCAGTCCGTTCGTGATTACCACCCAGGCTGAAACAAATGTAAGCCTGGGCGATCATGTAGATCCGGTCGTCCTATGGCTTTTGGCGCCATTTTACGGGCTCTATGCCTCGCCCAAAACGCTTATTATTGTTCAGGCTGTCTTTGTTTCATTAGGGGCCCTGCCAATCTTTTGGCTGGCGCGCCGGCACCTGCGCAGCAGCGGGGCGGGCCTGGCTTTTGCCGCCGTCTACCTGCTTTTTCCGGCTCTGGGTGGGGCCCTGACGTTTGATTTGCACGCGATCACTATAGCGACTCCCTTGCTGGCCTACGCCTTGTGGGCTATCCACCGGCAGCACTATCGCCTTTTCATAGTTTTAGCTCTATTGGCTATGGGCTGTCAGGAAGACGTGCCGCTGCTGACCTTTATGATGGGACTTTACATTGCGGGGGTGCAGCGACAATGGCGTGTTGGCAGCGCGGCTATGGCTGTTAGTTTATTATGGTTTGCTCTGGCCAATTTCCTAATCATTCCGAGTTTTAGTCTGGAAGATGATAACATCCATCTCTATCGCTATGAGGCACTTGGGAGCAGCACAGGCGAGGTCATCTTAACAATTATCACCCGCCCCGATCTCATCCTGGAGCAGATCTTCGCCGCCGATAAAAAATTATATTGGCTGCGTCTGACGATGCCGACCGCTTTTACGGCCCTGTTCGACCCGCTTACCTTGCTTATGGCGGCCCCGTCGCTGTTGATCAATACCTTGTCAACCTACCCGCCATCATACCAGCTTGATCGATTTCATGCCTCGGCGCCGCTGGTGCCCTTTATTGTCGTGGCCAGCATCAACGGGGTTGCCCGGCTTGTCAATTTTGCCCGCCCCAGATTTAAACACGTCAAGCCGGCATTCATTCGAAATTCCCTGGTGATGATGGTCTTATTTGTCACGCTGGCCTATCAAGTACAGTTCGGGCATACACCCATCGGCCGCTATTTTGAGTGGCCGGCGGTGACTGAGCATCACCGTCAAACCCGGGCTATGCTGGCCCGGATCCCACCGCAGGCTGCGCTGGCGGCTCAAAACAACCTGGTCTCGCATGTAAGCCAACGGAAATGGATTTTTATCCTGCCCAAGCGGGCGCAGCAGGGCAGAGAGGCTGATTACATTGCCATTGATATGACCGGCCCGCTCTATCCCTACGATTATATCGAGACGTATTGCGCCGATATTCAAGAATTTGTAACCAGCCCGCTCTATGGCCTGATTTTTGCCGGTGACGGCTTGCTGTTGTTTCAGCGAAATGCGGCCGATACGGCCACCTATGTACCGCTGCCGCCCTGTTCGGAGCGTGGAGATATTGTGAAGCTAAAAGGAACTCAATGAAGCCTGGCAAAATCGACCTGCTCATCTTATTTCTTTTGGCTCTCCTCATTCGCTTTTTGGCGGCGCTGCCGCAACAGCAGCCGAACTATATGGATGCCGCTTACTCCTACGTCAACGCGCTGAACCTGGCTGCGGGACGAGGCTTTGTCGAGGATTTTGTGTGGAATTATCTGGCCGAGCCGGGCCTACCGCCCCAACCGAGCCACCTTTACTGGATGCCTTTGACCTCGATTTTGGCTTGGCTGGGGATGATCATCGGCGGTCCTACCTACCGCGCCGCCCAGGTGCCTTTCGTTGTGCTAGCCGCTGCTTTAGCGCCGATAACTTACGCGATAACTTACCTGGTGTCCGGGCAACGTTGGCAGAGCTGGTTAGCCGGCCTGTTTATGATTTTTAGCGGCTTTTATGTCCCGTTTTGGACGGCTATTGATAATTTTGCGCCGTTTGGTGTCGCCGGCTCACTGGCCCTGCTCGCGGCTTGGTGGGGCATCACCCGTGGAGAGCGGAACTCGGGACCGGGACGAAAGAACGTCGAGCGGCGAATAAAGGGCCGGCCCAGGCAGCATGCCAATCCGATTGGCGACCCGGGGCTCCGGGCGCAAGAACAGTCAAATCCGCCGATCACCGATTACCCATTATCGCATGGACCCCTCATCGCCTCCGGTGCCTTTATCGGACTTGCCCATCTGGCCCGGGCCGACGGGCCGCTTCTCCTTGTCGCCGTTATCCTTTTTGCCCTGCTTCACCTGAACCGCACCTTGCGCGCCATACCCGAGGCCCTTCGCGTCACGCTTCACCTTGTACGAATTACAGTCTACGTTTTCCTCGGCTACTTCGTGGTGATGCTGCCTTGGTTCGTCCGCAACTGGCTGGTCATCGGCAGCCTGCTGCCTTCATCCGGCTCGCAAACGATGTGGTTAACCAGTTATGACGATCTTTTTCGGTATGGGCGAACCTTATCTGCCCATACGTTCTTGGCGCAGGGGATTGGACCGGTATTTCAAGGCCGCTGGTGGGCCTTGACGACTAACCTGCAAACGGTACTGGCTGTATGGGGGATGATTTTTCTACTGCCGCTGGCCGTCGTGGGCGCCTGGAAACTGCGTCATCATGGCCTGATCCGGTTGGCGGTGCTATATGCACTGCTGCTTTATATAGCGATGACCTTGATATTTGCGTTTCCCGGTGCCCGAGGGGGACTTTTTCACTCCGGCACCGCTTTGCTGCCATTTTTCTACGCCGGCGCAGTGGTTGGGCTGGATTGCGCCGTCGACTGGGCCGCCGCCCGCCGGCGCGGCTGGCATGCGCCTCGGGCCAAGCAGTTCTTTGCTGCAGGCTTGCTGTTCTTGGCAGTTATTCTCAGCGGTTTCATTTATCACCGGCGCGTCTTGAAAGACGACGCTTGGAATACAGCAGACGCGCTTTATCCGGCCGTTGCTGCCTGGGTTGCTCACCAAGACCCCCGATCGATCGTGATGATTGGTAACCCCCCGGCGTATCGCTTTCACGGCGGCGGACTCAGCGTGGTTGTACCTAACGACGACATCGATGTGACTCTGAAAGCTGCCCGCCAATATCAGGTAGATTATCTCGTGTTAGACTCAAATCGTCCGGCCCCTCTGGCCGAGGTTTACAACCAAACGATAACCCATCCTGGCCTGTCGCTGGTAAAAACCTTTGTCGAGGGGAAGGGTAACGAGGTTCATGTTTTCAAAATTCTTCGCTCCCGGTAAATCTCATGCGGTAGATCCCGCGTCGCAGGTCACCCGCTGCTGGTCGCAGGAGGTACACCCCACACATCCTGCTTCGCAATCACTTAATTTGATTTTGTGGTTGGCAGCGGCCCTTATCATTGGTCTTGTTTATTTAGCCGTCTCGCTCTGGGGCTATGGTGTGACCGGTTTTCCCTTGGATGACGCCTGGATTCACCAGACCTATGCCCGAAACCTGGCTTCTAGTGGACAGTTAGCCTTTGTTCCGGGCGTGCCGAGCGCCGGTTCTACCGCGCCGCTTTGGTCGTTTCTTTTAGGTGCCGGTTATTTGCTAGGCGCACCGTTTCAGCTGTGGACTTACGGTCTGGGCTTGATATTGCTGGGGTTGACGGGCTGGACCGTGGCCCGACTTGGTACACACCTTTTCCCGGAGAGTCGCCGGATCGGTCTAGCGGCCGGGCTATTTTGCCTATTTGAGTGGCATCACGTCTGGGCCGCTCTTTCCGGCATGGAAACCATCTTATTCATCTGGCTGTCTAGCCTTATTTTCGAGCGCTACTTTGCCTATCAGGAAGCCCCTTTGCCCAGCCGGCAGCCCCAAACTGCCGCATTGCTGCGCTGTTTGCAGCTGGGTTTTCTTGGCGGACTATTAATCCTAACCCGGCCGGAAGGCTTGGGGTTGGTTGGGCTGTTGGCTCTCGATATGGCGTTTCGTTATTGGCAGCAGAGTTCCGGGCACCATCGGGCCTCGGCCGCTATATGGCGCAGCTGGCTTGGGCTAACCGTAGGGCTGGCCGTACTGCTGGTCCCCTATGTCGGCTTTCATTTGTGGGCAACGGGTTTACCTTTTCCAAATACGTTTTATGCCAAGCAGGCAGAGTATGGAATTCTCTTACAATCAGTGCCCCTCTGGTGGCGGCTTTTTGGAAATTTTGGGCAGACTCAGGAGTCGGTCCAGGGTGTTTTTCGGGTTATCTTTATCGGACCTCAACTGCTCTTGTTACCCGGCCTGATTTACGCAGCCTGGCTGACCATAAAGGAGCGTCGACTGGAGTTGGCGCCCGTTTGGTTGTGGTGGACCGGCTACCTCGTACTCTATGCCCTCAGGCTCCCGGTCACCTACCAGCACGGGCGTTATCAAACGCCGGCGATTGTTTGGGTTATTTTGTTGGGAGTTTGGGGAACCGGCCGCTTGTGGGCTCTCGATGGTAAGCAGACTACCCGGCGTCCCTTTAGCCGGGTGATAGGGCGCGTGATAGTCCTGTCGTTGATAATCCTGGTGTTAAGTTTTACGGTGCTGGGGGCTCAAGCCTATGGTCGCGACGTGCGCTTTATCGAGACCGAAATGGTGGCCACGGCAAAATGGCTCAACCGGCACACCGAACCGGACATTTTGATCGCCGTCCACGACATTGGGGCGATCGGTTACTTCACCCAACGACCTCTCATCGATCTGGCCGGTCTGGTTACGCCCGAAATTATTCCCATTATTCGAGATGAAACAGCACTTTTTGATTTTATGCTTAAGCAGGAGGTTGGTTATGTTGTGACCTTCCCCTCTTGGTATCCTAAGTTGACCCAACATTCACAACTAACCCAAATTTACGTGACAGACTCGGCCTGGGCGCCACAAATTGGCGGAGAAAACATGGCGGTCTATCGGGTCAAGTCGTCTGATTGAAAGGTCTGGTTAACCTTCATATCAACTACACTTACCTGGCTGTAAATTCAGTATTTTCTACAGAAACGATCCACCCCAAATCCGTATATTCTACACTTCATGAGCGGCAGTGCTGCCTTTATACTTGTGTTATCGTGTCGACGGTGAGCTTTACTTTCGTGGCGATCCTGAAACTCAGCCGATTTTTACAACAAACGGCTCAAGCTTTTCAACCGCCTTGTATTGCACGATCACTCTACGATTAAGCTATATAGCTTATTTTTTCATTGACAAATTAAGCCAAATGGCGTATATTACAGCAACTTTTGCTGGATAAAGTGAGGTTACAGCCATGAACCGAGCTCCGCGCTTTCTATTTTGTCGGCAAGTCTGTTATTGGCGCATATGGCCGTATTTCTAATGTTACTGTTTTAGTTTCATTAGCTGCCCGTCCATTTTATCCAACCTTTGCACCCGCTGCGAACTTTCGCCTCTCTCATAATCGCCAACACGTCTGCACCCACCAAAACATCGCAGCCGACTTTGGTACGCCTATAGTCACGCCCTCGCCAGACCCAACTTCCACAGCCGGCCTTACTTTAATAACAATTGCTGCATTAATTTCGTTGGACAAGGATGAGAAATGACCAGACACAGTCAACAACTCATGATATTAGCTATATTTGCCATGCTGCTGACTACGTGCCGAAGTATATCGAATGACGAGTCGAAGAAGCAGCTACAGCACAGCTTGAAAGGGCACATTTTGGTTTGGCACACCTGGGAGGGAGAAGAGCATGAAATCCTTAAAGAACTCCTTGAAAAATTTATGGAACTGCATCCCGACGTAACCGTCGCCGAGGAGGCCTTTCCCCTCGAAGATATCGAAGAAACATTCAGCTATGAGGTAGAGGCCGGACTGGGTCCGGATGTTTTAATTGCCCCGGCCAACTTGGCAGAACCCCTGGCCAGCCGAAAATTGATTCGAAATATAAGTGACCAGGATGTTGATCTCGACACTTACCTGACCACGGCCATTGATATGCTTCGCCTTGAAGATAAGATATACGGTCTGCCTTTATCCCTTAATACCTTTGCTTTATACTATAACAAAACCTTGGTTCGGCAGTCCCAGGCAGCGGACTCTTCCGGATCTGCTGAAGACGAA
>JBFGLD010000142.1:0-9238 GCA_041576335.1 Anaerolineae bacterium
CTCGCCCTGGGTGATCCCGAACGTTACTACCTGATTTTACGCAATACCTGGGATTACGACCAGGGTGCCTTCGCCAATCTATACGGCCCGGCCTGGCGTGATCAACAACTCGACCTGACCCATACTCAATTTGACGCATATTTCAAGCCAAATGGACGCAGCGTCCTGGATCAGGTTTTGTGGGCCGAGTTTCATACCAAGATGGTCGATGATTTTCTGATGAACGAGGATCGCACCTCTATGGCTCACGGTTTGGAGGTCCGCGTACCCTTTCTGGATCGTGACCTGGTGCGCTTTGCCCTGGGCATTCCGGTGGATCTCAAGATGAAGCGGAATCAAACCAAGTACATCTTCCGCCAGGCTATGGCTGGACATTTGCCGGAACATGCCTTGCGCAAGAAGAAATGGGGTTTTAGTTTCAACCCCTATTACCAATTCCAGAAAGACTTAAAAGCAGTGGCAGAACAAATGCTAACTCGCGAGCGCGTAGAAGCTCGAGGCTGGTTCAATTATGCGTATCTCCGTCGTATCCTTGACCATCCACCCCATCCGCGTTTGCGCTGGCACTATTTTATTTTGTGGTTGGCCTTGGGTCTGGAAATTTGGGGCCAAATGTTTTTAGAAGGTGATTTAAGCCAACAGCCCGACCTGGATTTAGAGGCATACTATGGTTAATTTGCGTCGATTACGGCTTTATCTGTCAATGGTACGGTATGGCAATGCCCACAACCGTGATTTTGCCCACGAACACTATACTTTTTTCGCCGATATGCAAGCTCGCTTGCGTGAGCATGGGTTAGATGATTTGCGCGGGATACGTGTGCTGGACGTGGGGTGTGGCAAAGCTTTCTGGTTAACCTTGCTGCTGCACAGTTACGGTGCCCATGCCACCGGTATCGACACCGAATTTGCTGAGGCTGATCGCAGCTTGACTAAATATTTTAATATTCTGCGTAATAACGGGCCGGAGCGAGCTTTGCGCACTTTGGTTTGGGATAAATTTTATGCCGCGCCCTACTACCGGGAGTTGGCGGCCGTTTGTCCTTATTCCCTCGTATTTGAAGGCGTGGACGTCCGCTGTACAAGTGTCACCGAACTGGATTTCCCTGATGATACATTCGATCTGGTTGTATCCCACGAAGTTTTTGAACACGTGCCGGATGTATCCGCCGCGCTTGGTCTATTGCATCGGGTCATGAAACCAGATGGTATGACTTATATATATATTCATAATTACACCAGCCTGTCTGGTGGACATCATATCGCCTGGAAATATCCGGATACCGAACCCTCAACAGAGGTACCAGCCTGGGATCATCTACGTCAAAATCGCTACCGAGAAATCCCTTCGTGGATTAACCGGCTACGCGAGCGTGATTACCGGCAAGCCTTTGAAGAAAACTTCGAGATCGTAGATTGGTTCCCGACAACCGCAGAAGGAGAGTCACTCTTAACCCCCGAAATCCGGGCGGAATTAGCCAATTATAGTGAATCCGAATTGCTGACAAAGGGATTTGTCGCGGTTGCCAAACCCAAGAAACAAGAAAGACAAACGGACAGAGGCAGGCAGGCGATGACCATCGCCGATCAGACAAATACAGGAGGGCAATATTAAGGTATGAAGCAGATATTACAGAACTTCAAGAGTGGCGAATTGAAGGTTGAAGATGTTCCCGCACCTGTAGTTCGTCCTGGATTTGTACGGGTACGCAACCACTACTCCGTTATCAGTGCAGGAACTGAAGGCAGTACAGTTAAACTCGGACAAATGAGTCTGCTGGGCAAAGCCCGCGCTCGACCGGAGCAGGTTCGTAAAGTTTTACAGGCCGTTCGCACGGAGGGCATACTCACCGCTTACCAGGCAGTGACGCGTAGCCTGGACATGCCCGTCGCCTTGGGTTACTGCTGTGCCGGTCAGGTCGTCGACGTGGGACCGGATGTGGATGATCTGACGGTTGGCGAGTTGGTGGCCTGTGGCGGGGGGAGCTATGCGAATCACGCTGAGCTGGTCTCTGTGCCGCGCAATCTCTGTGTGAAGATTCCCCATGGCCTTGATCTGCGCTATGCGGCCTTTAGCACCTTAGGCTCAATTGCAATGCAGAGCGTGCGTGTCGCAGACGTTCGCTTGGGCGAAAACGTGGTGGTGATCGGTCTGGGCTTGGTAGGCTTGCTGGCGGCACAGCTTCTCCAAGCTGCCGGCTGCAATATTTTTGGGATTGACATTAACTCTACCCGGGTTCAATTTGCGATTGAACAAGGTTTTTGCCAGGCGGCCGTCCGCCACGCTGCTAACCTGAAGGAATTGGTCTCAGCCTTCTCGGGTAGTCACGGTGCCGATGCCATCATTATTACGGCCGCAGCCCCCAGCAATGATCCGGTGGCTCTGGCAGGTGAGCTGGCGCGCTACAAGGGACGAGTGGTCGTGGTGGGGCGTACTGAAATGACAGCGCCACGTGAGACCTATCTGTTCAAAGAGCTGGAGCTATGCACCTCGTTAGCCTATGGTCCGGGAACCGGTGATCCAGCTTATGAGGAAAAAGGAATTGATTACCCGATTGGCTATGTGCGCTGGACAGAGAATCGCAACATGGCTGCTTTCTTACAACTTGTCGCTCAGCATAAAGTCCAACTTCAGCCATTGATCACGCACGAGTTTGATATAGCAGATGCCTCGCGTGCGTTTCAAATGGTTACCGGTCAATCGGATGAGTCATCTATTGCAGTTTTACTACGCTATCCGCCATCCGAATCGACCAGGATCGAGCCTGAGCAGATCAATCTTCAACCGGAGAAGAGGCCTTCACCAGAGCGTCCATCGGATGTCGTCCGGGTGGGTGTCATCGGCGCCGGTAGTTACGCGACCAATTTTATGGTTCCAATCTTGGCGAAGATGAACAAAGTTGAACTGCGTGGTATTGCTTCGGTCACGGGGGTACGGGCGCAGGCCTTGGGCAAGAAATATGGTTTTGCCTACTGCGTCTCGGATGTGCAGGCGCTATTCGACGATCCACAAATCGATTGCGTCTTTATCCTCTCCCGGCACGACAGCCATGCCTCGCTCACGGCGCTGGCCTTGGAAGCCGGTAAGCATGTGTTTGTTGAAAAGCCATTAGCCCTAACGGAAGCCGAGTTACGGCAGGTGAAGGAAATACAGCAGCGCACGGGGCTCAATGTAATGGTGGGCTTCAATCGTCGCTTTGCCCCGTTAGCCTTGAACTTAAAATCATTCTTTGCGAACCGGGCCCAGCCAATTTCTATTACATATCGGGCCAATGTCGGATATCGACCGCCTGAACATTGGCTGCATGACCCGCAACAGGGGGGTGGTGTCATTATCGGCGAAGCCTGCCACTTTATTGATTTTTGTCATTGGCTGGTGGGCGCGCCGCCGACGGGGGTCTCAACCCGCAAATTAGGTCGAATTGAACAAGGTCTAATTCCGGAGGATAACGTTCATATCACCCTCGATTTTGCCGATGGATCGCTGGCAACGGTGATTTATCTATCGAATGGCAGCAAATCCTATTCAAGAGAGCGAGTGGAAGTACACGGTGAGAACGGGTCAGGGATGCTTGAAGATTTTCGCTTGCTTGAGTCGGTGCGTGGCGTCGGCAGGCTCAAACGCAAACGAACCATTTTTAGACAAGATAAAGGGTTTGCCGGCGGTGTAGAGAACTTTTTAGCATTAGTAAACGAGGGGCGAGAATCGTCTATCTTTGAAGAGCAGTACCTCAGCAGTTTAATAAGCATTAAGGCCGCAAATCAGGCGATGGCGGTCATACCCGCCGGCAACGGAAGGCCAAAGGAGCATCAATCTTGAAAGTAATTGTTCTGGCGGGTGGTCTCGGAACCCGACTTCAAGAAGAAACAACGGTAAAACCCAAGCCCATGGTAGAAATCGGTGGTCGTCCCATTCTGTGGCATATTATGAAAATTTATGCAGCGCACGGTTATAAGGAATTTGTGGTGGCCCTGGGTTATAAAGGCGAGATGATCAAGAACTATTTTTTGGATTATTATTATTTGCGTAATAGTTTTACGATCCATCTCGCCGATGGCAAAATTGAAATTCATGATGGTGAACGTGAAGATTGGGTGATCCATCTGATTGATACAGGACTAGCGACAGATACGGGCGGACGCATCAAGCGCTTAGCCCCCTGGATCGGCAATGAGCTATTCATGATGACCTACGGTGATGGCGTGACCAACGTCAATATCTGCGAGTTGGTAAAGTTCCACAAACAGCACGGCAAATTGGCCACCATGACCGCCGTGCGTCCACCGGCTCGATTTGGTGGACTTAATTTCGACGGCAAATTAGTTTCTCGTTTTACCGAAAAACCCCAGATTGGTGAAGGGTGGATCAACGGGGGCTTCTTCGTCTTAGAGCCGGGAGTACTGGAATATATCGGTGGTGATAACATCGTTTTTGAACGAGATCCACTTGAGCAGTTGGCTGACGATGGTCAGTTAGTCGCCTACCGGCACGATGATTTTTGGCAATGTATGGATACGCTGCGAGATGTGCGCTTGCTTGAGAGTTTATGGCAAAGCGACAGTCCCCCGTGGAGAGTGTGGTAAAATGATAGTCGATCCTCAATCGACGCTGAGCAATTATTGGAAAGATCGGCGCGTATTTGTTACCGGGGCTACCGGGATCGTTGGCTCTTGGTTGGTCAAAGATTTGCTTTCACTAGGAGCTTGTGTGGTTGCCCTGGTTCAGGACGCAGACCCGCGGTCAGAATTGTTTCGCAGCGGCGATATTCGACAGGTTACGGTCGTTAATGGTGCCTTAGAAGACTTTTGGACGCTGGAGCGGGCCATTAATACACACGACATACAGGTGGTTTTCCATCTGGGCGCGCAAGCCATCGTGGGAACCGCCCACCGGTTTCCGCTACCCACGTTTGAGACTAATATTCGAGGTACATACAACTTGTTGGAGGTCTGTCGGCTGCATGCAGATATGGTGCAGCGGGTGGTGATTGCCTCCAGCGACAAAGCCTATGGGGAGCAGCCCAATTTGCCGTATATTGAGGATATGCCGCTTAATGGCCGGCACCCTTATGAAGTGTCAAAGAGTTGTGCTGATTTAATTGCCCAAACCTATCACTATACCTACGCTCTGCCGGTCGCGATTGCTCGTTGTGGCAATGTGTATGGTGGTGGTGACCTGAATTGGAACCGCATCGTGCCCGGCACAGTTCGCTCCTTGCTTATTAGAGAAAGGCCAATTATTCGTAGCGATGGTAGCTACGTGCGTGACTACATCTATGTCCAGGATGTGGCGCGGGCCTATATCAACCTGGCCGAGAGCTTGGACGATGATCGCGTGCCTGGCGAAGGGTTTAACTTTAGTATGGAAGCCCCAATGACCGTGTTGGACTTGGTCAATGTAATTCAGAGATTAATGGGATGTGAGGACATCGAACCTGACATTCGTAATCAGGCCGAAGGAGAAATACCCAGCCAGTACCTCTCGGCAGCCAAAGCTCGGACTATTTTGGGTTGGCGACCCCAATTTGACTTGGAAACGGGACTTCGTAACACAGTTGAGTGGTATCGTGAATTTTTGGCAAACTGAGTATGGACAGGCCTTTGCCGGGCGAAAAATTCTCGTAACCGGCGCCACCGGCTTTATCGGTAGTCACCTTTGCGACGCGCTGGTGGCTTTGGGGGCGGAAGTGCACGCCATGTCTCGCGGTTCCAGTCGTCAAACGCTTGTTCTCAATGGCCATTTTTGGAGCGTTGATCTTGCCGATTTCGAGGCCGTGCAGACGACGACGTTGAAGATACAGCCCGAGTTCGTCTATCATCTGGCCGCTCTGGTGACGGCTCGCCAAGACTTGGATTTAGTGCTACCGATGCTACACAGTAACCTGGTGGGTACGGTTAATCTTTTGCTTGCAGTCGCCAAAAATGACTGCTGTGAACGGATGGTGGTGGTTGGTTCATCCGAAGAGTTAAAAAGTGGTGCCCCCACTTCCCCCTATGCTGCTGCCAAGGCCGGTGCCACCACATACGCCAAAATGTTCTACCACGTATACGGTTTACCCGTCGTGGTGGCTAGACCATTCGTAACCTATGGTCCTCGGCAAGAGGTAACAAAGTTGATACCGTATACCATCCTGGCCTTATCAAAGGGGGAACGGCCTCGACTGAGCAGTGGTAGACGGGTGGGTGATTTTGTTTATGTGTTAGACGTAGTGCGTGGGTTGCTGAACGCGGGACTTCGGCCAAATTTAGAGGGTGAATTAATTGAATTGGGCACAGGTGAAGGCACTCGCGTCCGAGATGTCGTGGAACTCTTAGTTGAATTGAGTGCTAATAAATGCCAACCTCTGTTTGGAGCTCTGCCGGACCGCACCGGAGAACGTCCTCAGGTGGCGGATCTAAACGTCACTCAGCGTTTGCTTGACTGGAAACCAAAATGGACATTGCGAAATGGGCTGGCAGAAACCGTGGCATGGTATCGGGATAAAATGGAGAAATAATTTATGGAACATGCAGCACAACGGCGACAAAAGATTCTCGAACACGTCGCCATCTATCACGATGAAGCCTTTCCGGCGCGCGAGTTTGTACCGGGAGAGACCGCTATACCAGTCTCAGGTCGTGTGTTTGATGCACAGGATATCATCCATCTGGTGGATGCTTCGCTAGATTTTTGGCTGACAACCGGCCGCTATGCCGCCCGGTTTGAGCGAGAGTTTGCCCGTTTCCTGGGCGTTCGGCATGCCCTGCTTTGCAATTCTGGCTCGTCGGCGAATTTACTGGCCGTGTCCGCTTTGACCTCGTCCAAATTGGGTGAACGATGTCTGAAGCCGGGTGATGAAATTATTACGGTAGCCGCGGGCTTCCCAACGACCGTCAACCCGATTGTTCAAAATGGTTTAGTGCCCGTATTCGTGGATATTGAACTCGGTACTTACAATATCGACGTAGGTTATCTTGACACCGCAATTAGCTCCCGCACCCGAGGGATTATGCTGGCACATACGCTGGGAAACCCGTTCAACCTGGAGGCCATCTTGGACCTGATGAAACGCCATAATCTGTGGCTGATCGAGGATAACTGCGATGCTCTGGGCTCAACTTACCAGGGGCAATACACCGGCACATTCGGCCATTTGGCGACAGTGAGCTTCTATCCGGCGCATCATATCACCATGGGTGAAGGCGGCTGTGTGCTGACAGACCATCCCCCGCTCAAAACCCTGGTAGAGTCCTTTCGAGATTGGGGGCGAGATTGCTGGTGCGCGCCGGGCGACGCGAACACGTGCGGCAAACGCTTCGAGTGGCAATTAGGCGAACTGCCTTATGGTTATGACCACAAGTATATTTATTCACATATTGGTTACAATCTCAAGTTAACCGATATGCAAGCGGCAGTGGGCGTAGCACAACTCAAGAAATTGCCTGAATTTATCGATGCGCGTAAACACAATTGGCGATTGTTACGTGAAGGCTTAAAGTCGTTTGAGGAATTTCTGATTTTACCCCGCCCCACGCCAAACAGCGACCCGAGTTGGTTTGGCTTTGCCCTTACGGTTCGCCCCGAGGCACCTTTCACCCGGAATGACCTGATTGGCTACTTGGAAAGTAGAAAAATTGCAACCCGGTTACTATTTGGCGGCAATCTAACCCGCCAGCCGGCTTATCAAAATATATCCTGTCGAGTCGTAGGAAAACTGGAAAACACAGATGTTGTTATGAATCAAACGTTTTGGGTCGGCGTATATCCCGGTCTCACCGAGCAGATGATTGCCTATGTGGTTGAGACGGTATCTGCATTTATCCGGGAACGCGGTACCTCCAAAGTAGGGGCGTTGCCATGACTTGGTTGGTTACGGGCGGCTGCGGTTTTGTCGGTTCTAATCTAACGGATGCCCTGTTGAGCCGGGGAGAAAGGGTCGTTGTTTTCGATAATCTGAGCCGATTAGGTGCCCAAGAAAACCTAAGCTGGCTTCGTCGCCAACATGGGAGCGACTGGTGCTTTGTAGAGGCCGATATTCGTGACGCCGACACAGTGAGCCGTTTGGTTCAAGAGACGAAGCCTCAAGTAGTCGCAAACCTGGCGGGCCAGGTCGCTATGACAACCAGTATCGAGAATCCACGGCTTGATTTTGAAGTCAATGCATTGGGCACCTTAAATGTACTTGAGGCCGTCAGGGTGTATTCTCCGAGCACCGTCGTACTTTACTCATCGACTAACAAGGTTTATGGCTCGCTTGACTATCTGCGGTATGAAGAGCACCAAACCCGGTATGTAATGCCGGATTTTCCCGAGGGATTAGACGAGCGCCTGCAATTGGACGGGCATTCGCCTTATGGCTGTTCAAAATTGGCGGCAGACCAGTATGTGCGTGACTATCATCGAATCTATGGTATTCCTACGGTGGTTTTGCGACATTCCTCTATGTACGGCGGCCGCCAATTTGCCACTTATGACCAGGGCTGGATCGGCTGGTTTTGCACGAAAGCGTTGGAAATGGCTGATCCTGATGCGCCACCCTTTACGATTTCTGGTGACGGCAAGCAGGTACGCGATGTTTTGCATGCATCGGACTTAGTGGCCGTATACTTGCGGGCTGTTAAATATATCGATCAAGCTGCCGGTCAGGTCTATAACATCGGCGGGGGACAGGGCAACAGCCTCTCGCTTTTAGAGTTGTTTCATGAACTCGAGCTACTGACGGGCCATAATATGCGTTATCATCGTTTAGCCTGGCGACCGGGTGACCAGAAATCCTTTGTGGCTAATTACCAGAAAGCAACGCAGGAAATGCACTGGACTCCCCAAGTTGGAAAAACAGAGGGCCTGAGACGCATGTTGGAGTGGTGTCAGTCGCTGACGCGGGCCGCCTGATTTATTTGCAATAGATAATGACAGTTTTAACAGGCACCAGATAGGGTATAGCAACTTGAAAGTAATTCACGTCTACGGCAGTATCAGCCGAATGCACGGCGCCACCAAGTGGGTAATGGCCTTCGCCAGTGAACTCAAGAATCGAGAGCACCACAGCGACGTGCTCTGTACCGAATTTCAAATTCCCAAGCCATACTGGCTCACGGCTGGCATTAAGACGGCCAATGACGATGCAAAGCCCAATTTTAGCGAAGATACCCGACAACGAGGGCGGATCGGCAAAGTGCTTAGAAACTATACCCGGGTCCTTACCCTCATTCGTTATCTTCCACCAGATGCTGATGTGGTTGTGCTTCACACAGAGGC
>JBFGLD010000143.1:0-9224 GCA_041576335.1 Anaerolineae bacterium
AATGCCAGCTATGACGACTGGCAGATGGCCGAGGTAGTTTTTATCTCCGGCAACGACCCCTTCGAAAGCAAGACCATTGTCTTCACCGAATTTATGATGAAAGGCCCCAAACTGATCATCGCGGTGCCGCGCCGCTCGGCCGGCGGGGCCTATGCCGAAGCTAACGGCGGGCTGTTCTTACAGGTAATCCCCGGCAGTGATACTCTGCTGCACCTGGCGATCAGCCGCGTCATCCTCGAAAACGACTGGCAAGATCAAGAATTTATTGATAATTGGATTGCCACAAATTGGGAAATCGGCGCCGGGATGGGGCGCGGCACACGTAACACGCCCTGGCAGTGGCGGACCACCTGGGGCCAATTTGGAACCGATTTCGCCGGTTACAAAGATTGGCTGCTCAACTATGAATGGGCTGAACTGGCCAAGGCCAGCGAAATTACCAGTGTGCCTGAGGCAAAGATCATTCAGGCTGCCGAAATGATCAGCGGCGCGGGCGGTGAACGCCCCAAAACCAGTTTTGGCTTTGAAAAAGGCAACTACTGGAGCAACAACTCTCTCAACACCGCCAGCTACACCGCCATGGGGCTGCTGTGCGGGGCCGGCAACCGGCCCGGGCAGGTCATTGCCCGGCTTGGCGGTCACCAGCGCGGCTGGATGAAGGCCGCCGGCTATCCGCGGGATAAATCCCCTGAAAAACTGCCAGGTCGCCGCAAAATCGAGGTTGATTTAGACCGCTGGGTCGAAGCCGGGAACGTTCGCTTCGCCTGGGTCATCGGCACTACCTGGACCGCGGCCATGGCTGCCAGCCAGGAGTTGGCCCAGCGGTTCCGGGATATGACCGTTAACAACCCCAATCAAATTTCCAGCACAGACAAGCAGGCGATCATCGACACCCTGATCGAGCGGGTCGACAGCGGCGGCATGGTGGTCGTAGACTCCGACATCTACCCGGTTGAACCGATCGGCACCGAATTTGCCGACATCGTCCTACCCGCAGCAGCCTGGGGTGAGCACGATGCCACCCGCTGCAACGGCGAACGGCGCCTGCGCCTCTACAGCAAATTCTACGATCCGCCCGGCGAAACCAGGCCCGATTGGTGGGCTATCAGCCGCTTCGCCCAGAAGATGGGCTTCGAGGGATTTGATTGGGAAGAGGATAACGATATCTTTGAGGAAGCCGCCCGTTTCAGTCGCGGCGGTCTGCTCGACTACAATGCCCTCGTCTGGAAAGCTAAACAGGAAGGCGCAAAGGGGCACGAGATGTTAAGAGAGTTGGGTACGACCGGCATTCAACTGCCAATTCGGGTCGAAAACGGCGAACTGGTTGGTACCAAGCGGGTCCACGACTCAACTCTTGTCTTGGGTCAGCCCGAAGGACCCACGATTCACAGCAAATGGTTGACCCACTTCAGAAGCCACAGCGGCAAAGCCCTGCTGATTAAATCGCCTTGGGAGCTGTTTAACGATTTTTACGAGCGGATTACCCCTGACCGGGCCAAAGGTGAATTTTGGATTACCAACGGGCGGATCAACGAAATCTGGCAGTCCGGGTTTGATGACATTCGCAAGCCCTACCTGGAAAATCGTTGGCCCGACACCTTTGCCGAGATCAATTCGGTCGACGCCGCCGAATTGGGCATCGAAAGTGGCGATGATATTCGCATGTTTAGCGATGACATTCTGATCCAGACGAAGGGGTTTAACCGGATAACAAGTCAGGAAATCAGCTTCACCTGGCTGATGGAAAACGGCTTTATCCGGGTGGGTAGAGGAGAAGCCCAAGCGGTGGCCATTGTGACCGATGCCGTTCCACCCGGGGTGGTCTTTACTAACTTTCTCCACCCCAGCAGCCCGGCGAACAGCCTGGTTCACCGCGTGCCCGACCCCATCACCAATCGCTACCGGTTCAAGCTCGGTAAGGGTCAAATTGAACGGATCGGCGAGTCGCCCTTTAAGACCGACTTCCGCTTTATGACCTTCAAGCCCAGAGATGTGGCGTAATTGGGCCTTTCAAAGTAAAATACCTATAGTCTCGTACCGGTGACCCCATCCGGTGTAAAACGTGAAGCGTAAAACGTAATGAGCTACCTCACGCGCTTCACGTTTTGCGTTTGGTTTTGCCGGTGTAACGCCATGAATTCTCACACTTTGGTAGTCCGTATACAATCCAAGGAGTCTATATGGCCACCTTTGAAGAACTTTTGCAGGCCTCGGCTGCGCTGCACCACCATTTGTGCCCGCGCCAGGTACTCGGCGTGCGGATGGGCATATTGGCCGGCCGGCACCTCGGTTTGGCTTTGCCCCAAATAAACAAGCGGTTGTTGACCATTATGGAAACCGATGGCTGCACCGTCGACGGCGTGTCTGTGGCTACAGGCTGCTGGGTTGGGCGGCGGACCTTGCGAATCATTGATTTTGGCAAGGTGGCCGCTACCTTTGTCGATACGCGCACCCACCGGGCGGTGCGGCTGGTGCCCAGCGCCAGCAGCCGGGACAGGGCTGAGGTCTATGCTCCGCAGGCCAAGAGCCGTTGGGAGGCCTATCTGCTGGGGTACCAACGTATGCCGGATTCACAGCTGCTCGACATTCAGTACGTAACTCTGACCTTCTCGCTGCAAGCGCTTATCAGCAGTGACGGGTTCCGGGTCAACTGCCAAATGTGTGGCGAAGAAATCATCAACCAACGCGAGACCGTTCGAGAAGGATCGACGATCTGCCGAGCCTGCGCCGGGGAGCGATATTACCAGCCTTCACAGGCCGACGACGCCTCAACCGTTGTTTCCGGTGAGCTGTCTCTGGGGACTTTTATCGGACCCCATTGTGACAAAAATCACTGAAGATGATCCTACAAAAGGTCTGGGGGCCTGAGTACGGCCAGGAGGCTGAGTATTTACGGGTTAATATTTGTTTGGAAGTGATGGCGACATTCCCGACTATCATGGGGCCGAAGCCTACTCGGCCCTGCTGGTGGCCGCGGATGCCTTAGAGCGGGCCGAGTCCTTCAGCCCCGCCGATATTAGAGAGGCCTTGGATCAAACCGTTATGGACACCCCTTTTGGACCAGTCAAATTTGTGACCTACGACAATTTCGAGCGACAAAACGGCGTCCGCACCCATTTGCTGCAAATTCAAGATGGTAAGTTCGAGGTGATCTGGCCCCCGGATATTGTGACAACGCCCTATGCCCCTGATCATTGGCACTCAAGAAAGGTGAACCGCACTGCTTCTCGTGACAAAAGTCACAGACGCAAAGGATGAAGCATGTTAAGCTGTTTGGTAAATGCACAGTTTAACGCTTGAATAGGCTCATTTACCCATCTCACCAGGCCACGGCTCAGCTAATTGGAATCGAAAAGATGGAGCAGGGTTAACCACATATGTAGTTGGAGGCAACTTAGATGGATCAAGCCCATACCTTTATCAAAAACCTAGTTGAGCAAGTACCGGACATTCCCGCCGACAGCATCATCAGCCGGACCGTCTTTAGCAACGAGCAGCTCAAAGCGATCCTCTTTGCCTTTGCGGCCGGGCAGGAATTGTCCGAACATACCTCAGCGCAAACGGCAATACTGCATTTTCTGCAGGGAGAGGCTGACTTGACGCTGGGCGAAGAGACAATGACGGCCCAAGCCGGCACCTGGGCGCACATGCCGCCTCATCTCCCGCATAGTATTTATGCCAAAACACCGGTTTACATGCTGCTGCTGTTGGTCAAAACGATTGCTTAGGTAATTTTGCGATGCTGTCGTCCCCAAAAATACGGCGACTCGAATCAAAAATCCGTTTTCCCCTCATGGCGATGGGGCTGCTAACCCTATTGGCGGCGCTGTGGGCCGGGTTAATTCGAATGGGTTGGGGCTGGCCGGTATGGCAACCGGCGCTGCCGATTAATCACGGACCGCTGATGATTTCGGGCTTTTTGGGCACTGTCATCGGGGTGGAGCGGGCCGTGGCCCTGTCAAGCCTGCAGCGGGCCGGCAAAAATTATTATTGGACCTACCTGGGCCCGCTTTTGACCGGTTTGGGAGGTCTGGCCCTGATGCTCGGATTACCGAGCCCGGTTGGCCCCTGGCTGGTCACACTGGGCAGTTTTAACCTGGTGATCGTGTTCATCGTAATCTTGCGGATAGAATGGGCCATTCATACTGCGACCATGGCCACCGGCGCATGGCTGTGGTTGGTGGGCAACAGCCTGTGGCTGTGGGGCTGGCCCATCTACACTGTCGTATTTTGGTGGGCAGGATTTCTGACCCTAACCATCGCCGGCGAGCGCCTGGAGTTGAGCCGGATCCTGCGCTTGCCACGCCGCATCCGGCACTATTTTGTGGCCGCCACCGGTATTTTTTTGGTCGGGTTGGTCCTGGCGCTGGTTAGCCCAAATATCGGAGCACGCATAATCGGCCTTGGTTTGGTGGCTTTATCGGCCTGGCTGCTGCGCTATGATGTCGCTCGTTATACGGTGCGAAAGCCTGGCTTGACCCGCTTTATTGCCGCTTGTCTGCTAACCGGCTACGTCTGGCTGGCCATCGCCGGAATTCTAAGCCTGCGCATGGGGGCCGTTACGGCCGGTTTTAATTACGACGCTATCCAACACGCGATTTTTGTCGGCTTTGTCATATCGATGATTTTTGGCCACGCCCCGATTATTTTTCCGGCCATTACCGGCAAGCCAATTCCCTTTCAGCCGGCCTTTTATGCCCATTTAGCCCTGCTGCACCTGTCGCTGCTTCTCCGCGTAGTGGGCGACTTAGCAGGCTGGCTGCCAGGCCGCCAGTTGGGCGGCCTGCTCAATGTGATCGCCATTCTGCTTTTTTTGGCCAACACCGTGCGAGCAATCGTCAAAGGGGCAGCTGCCTGAGCCGCAGACCCGGACCGCGCAGGTCTCGTCCGTCCGGGCTGAGCCCCGCGTAAGCCCGTCGCGAGCGGGATGAACGGCAGGACACACGCCGGGCCTGGCCAGGGACGACCACTGCAATCTACACGAGGTCATCAATGATTGAACAGCAGCCCTCTTTCGAAACGATAGATAATTATCTACAGCCAACCCAATTCATCGATAGCGACTCGCCGGAAGTGATTAAATTCGCCCAAACAACGATCGGCGAGGCCCAAACAGACGTCGACCAAGGGATCGCTCTTTATTATGCGGTTCGGGACCGGATTCGCTACAGTCCCTACAGTATTGTTTTTGAACCCGATACATTCAAGGCCAGTTGGCTGCTCCGCGAAAAAATCGGCTTCTGCATTCAAAAAGCTATCCTCCTGGCCGCAGCGGCCCGAGCCGTCGCCATCCCAAGCCGGCTGGGCTTTGCCGATGTACGCAATCATCTGGCTACAGAGCGGCTTATCCGGCTGATGCAAACAGACGAGTTTATCTTTCACGGCTACACCGAGCTGCACCTAAACGGCAGATGGGTCAAAGCAACGCCGGCGTTCAACCTGGCCCTGTGCAACCGATTCAGGGTCAAGCCGCTAGAATTCGATGGTCGCAACGACTCAATTTTTCACTCATTTGATCTGGGCGGCAAAAAGCACATGGAATATCTGCGTGACCACGGACAGTTTGCCGACTTACCCTATGAAAAAATGGTGCGGGCCTTCGCCCAGGGGTACCCTCATCTCTTTGGCGAGGCCGGACCGGGCTGGCCCCGCGGCAATTTTGAGCAAGAAGCATAGGTAAAGAGCATGCCCCCCCTAACCCGCTGGTTCATCAAAGCCGCCATCATTTCTTTAATCTTAGCCGTGCTTATCCGAGCCGCAATGGGCCTGCTGCCGATGTGGAACCTGCAAGCTATCGCTGCGGCGCTGGCCCCGGTCTTTCTTCATTTGTTTCTGTGGGGCTGGGTCACGCAGTTAATTTTTGGCGTCGTTTATTGGATGTTTCCCAAGTTCAGCCAGTCAGCGCCTCACGGCCACGAGGGTCTATGGCTGGCCACATTTTGGTTATTTAATGTTGGCCTCGCTCTGCGGGTCATCGGCGAACCGCTGCATCTGCTACGGCCTGAAGCCCTGTGGGCCTGGTTCACCGTGCTGGCGGCCGTGTTACAATGGTTGGCCGGCATTGCTTTTGTGGCCAACACCTGGGGTCGGGTGAAAGGGCGTTAGGGTGCCGCGTTTAAGCCGCTGGTTCATTCGCGCTGCCCTGCTGCACCTGGCTCTGGGCGTTACGCTCGGCGGCTTGATTCTATTCCACAAAGGCATTCCCCTCTTTCCATTTTCGTGGCGTTATTTGCCCGTCCACATCGAGTTACTGCTGTTTGGTTGGATTGTACAACTGGTGATGGGGGTTGCTTTCTGGATATTTCCTCGTTTTTTGCGCTCGCGCGGTAATGAAACACCGGCCTGGCTCGCCTTTGGACTGCTCAATCTTGGCGTATTTTTGGCCGCCGCGAGTCCCTTACTGAGAGTACCCTGGGCCATCGGCCTCGGCCGGCTAACCGAATTGGCGGCCGTTGTCGCGTTTGCTGCACACATTTGGCCGCGCATTAAACCGCCGGGAGCTAGATGATAATTTTGATTTATGATTGTGACAGACCCACCGGTAGCTCCGCATTAAACGGTACTGTTGGCAACTTCAAGTATTGATGCTTCAAAGGTTAAGTAAGAATCTCATTGATGCAGGCCGCCAGCTTCCTCGCCAGCGCCTGCATGTGGTTTTCTTCGATCTCGGTATCGTCGTTCCCGGTGATCGTATTGTGACTGCCGAGAATCCGGTGGATGTAGGCCTGGGACTGGGCAAAACTGCCCCATTCCAACTGCGGGTTGTTGATGATCTTTAGCGACTCCTCAGTCAGGAACAGATCGATCCGCCCCTGATAGACTTTCGGCGCGTAGCGAAAGATAGCCCACAGGTTCGCCAGCAGCTTCGTTTTTAGCTGCACATAGCTTCCCTGCTCGCTGGCGCTGGCTTGTTGGGTTAGCTGCCGGGTTTGGTGCCCGGCCCGCTGCAAAAAGCGGCGCGCGATGGCCAGAGCAAAGTTGAGATAAGCCCATGGGCCGGAGGCCTGTTTGGGGTGAGGCGGTTCCACAATCCCCACAAAGGCGACAGACTCGCCTTGCTGTTGCATTTGGTGGGCCATCTCAAAAGCAACCAGTCCCCCTGAACAGATGCCCCCCAAAAAATAGGGGCCTACGGGCTGGACGGCTTTGATCTCGTCAATGTAATGGGCCGCCAATTCCTCAATTTTAGCCGGGTTTTGCACCCCATCTTGAAAAGCATAAAAGGGCTGGTCCGGATCGAAATGGCGGGCCAGGTAGCCCAGGTCGATAAAGACGTTGCCTAGATTTCCTGGGATACAGAAAAAAGGCGGTTTGGTGCCCCTCACCTGAATGGAAACTAACGACGCTGTTGGCGCAGCCGTGCCCTGGCGGATGACCTCGGCCAGCTCCTCGATGGTTGGGGCCTGAAACAGGGTGGCCAGCGGCAGCTCGGAGCCGATCACTTTTTTGATTTGGGTAAATAGCTGGATCGCTAACAGCGAATGGCCGCCCACCTCAAAAAAGTTATCCCGAATCCCGACGGGTTGGATCTTCAAGAGCGTTTCCCAGATTTTGACCAACTGCAATTCCAGCGTATCTCGCGGTGCGATGGTCTCAGCCCGGCTATCTGTCCGGTGTTGATCCGGATTAGGCAGGGCCAGGCGATTGATCTTGCCACTGGGGGTCAAGGGAAAAGCCTCCAAAGGTACAAATTCTGCCGGGATCATATAGGCCGGTAAGCTCCGGCTCAGAAAATTCCGCAGGTCGGCTGGCGCGGGGATCGTTTCGCTCTCCGGGATGAGATAGGCCACCAGCCGTCGATCGCCGGGCGTATCTTCGCGGGCCAGCACAACCGCCTGACGAAGTGCCGGATGACGACTGAGTGCAGTCTCGATCTCGCCGAGTTCGATCCGGAAGCCGCGCAGCTTGACTTGATGATCGACCCGGCCGATAAATTCGATATTGCCATCAGGCCGGTAGCGGGCCAGATCGCCGGTTTTGTAAAAACGAGCCGCCTGCTCTCCACTGTTTTCCGGGTGGGGGAAAGGATTAGGGCGGAAGATTTCAGCCGTCAGCTCGGGCCGGTTCAAATAACCCTCGGCCAACCCGATTCCGGAGACGTACAGTTCGCCGATGACGCCGGGTGGCACCGGCTGCAGGGCTTCATTCAATACATAGGTGTACATATTGGCAATGGGCCGGCCAATGGCCACGTTAGCTCCCATTTGTGGCCCGGCTCCGGGTTCGTACCAGGTCACATCCCACGCCTCTGAGGTGCCGTATAGGTTATAGAGTACCGCCGCCGGCATGCTTTTTTGGAACCGGTGCTTTAGCTCAACCGGCAGCGGTTCGCCGCTGGTCACCCAAAAATTTAGCTTTAGTAGTTGCTCCTGAAGATCGGGAAAGGTGTCGAGCATCACCCGCAGCAGGGAGGGGACCAGCCACAGCCGGGTGACGCCATGCGCTTGCAGGGTGCTCACAAATTTGGTCAGATCCTGCAGCACCTGATCCGGGATGATTACCGTAGGCGAGCCCTGCAACAGCGGCCCGAATAGCTCCCACAGCGAGTCAACAAAGCTTAAGGCCGTTTTCTGGCAGCTCATTTCATCATGGGCAAAGGGATAATTCTCCCACATCCAGATCAAACGGTTCAGGATTTGTTGGTGGGCTACAGCCACTCCTTTCGGCCGGCCGGTCGAACCGGAGGTGTAGATGATGTAGGCCAAGCTCTCCGGGGGGGTCGCTACCGCCGGATCGGTGGTCGGTTGCCGCTCGACTGCGGCCTGAGCCGCGTCCAGGTCGACCATCGCCGCCTGAGTTTCCGGCAGGATCTGAAGCAGTCGTTTTTGAGTCAACCCGACCACAACCTGGGCATCTTCGAGCATGAAGGCCAGTCGCTCTTGGGGGTAGGCGGGATCCAAGGGCACATATACGCCGCCCGCTTTGAAGATGCCCATCAGGCCGATAACCGCTGCAAACGAGCGTTCCAGGCACAACGCAACTCTCATCCCCGGCCTCACGCCCAGGCTGTGCAAATGATGAGCCAACTGATTCGCTCGTTGGTTGAGGGTGTGGTAATCCAAAACCTCGCCGTCGGGCAAAAGAAAGGCCGGTGCTCGCGGGATACGCTCGGCCTGAGCCGCCAGGCGCTGCATGAGGCTCTGCTCCAGCGAGTAGGCGACCGTGGTGTCGTTCCATTCGAGGAACTGAAGCCGCCGTTCGGCCTCGCTGAGCATGGGCAAGGC
>JBFGLD010000144.1:0-9168 GCA_041576335.1 Anaerolineae bacterium
CCAGAAATTCTTATTCGAGCTGAGGGGTTAACCATTAAATTTGGTCAGGAACTGGCCGTTCAAGACGTTAGTTTCGAGATTTCTCGCGGCAAAATCTTTGGCTTTATCGGGCCAAGTGGGTCCGGCAAAACAACCACAGTGCGGTTATTAACCGGGTTTTACCGGCCCACTGCCGGGCAAGTGACCGTTTTGGGGCGCGCTCCCAAAGAATTTGGGCGGGAGACGCGAGGAAAAATTGGCTACATGCCCCAGCAATTTGCCCTTTATCCCGAGCTGACAGTGTGGGAAAATTTAAATTTTGCAGCCTCTATTTACGGTATGGCATTTGCCCGTCGCAAACGGCTCAAGGAACTGCTTGAATTTGTTGAACTTGGCGATCATAAACGCAAGTTGGCTCGCAACCTGTCGGGTGGCATGAAACGTCGCTTAAGCCTGGCCGCAACCCTGATCCACGACCCGGAATTGGTATTTCTGGATGAGCCGACGGCCGGGATTGACCCGGTGTTACGTCGCAGAATGTGGGACCACTTTAAGGTATTACAAAAACTGGGGCGCACCCTGTTTGTAACAACGCAGTACGTTGGTGAAGCGGCTTACTGCGATTACGTGGGGGTGATGGTTAAGGGTCGCCTGCTGATGGTCGAAAAGCCTGAAGGCTTGCGGCGTCGCGCTTTTGGGGGCGAAGCGGTTGACCTTTATACCAAAGAGCGTCTCCTCCATAAAGATCTCAGTCGCCTGCGCAGCCTACCTTTTGTCCAAGGTCAGGTAACACGATTGAATAGGGAGCAGGGTATCCGCCTCGTGGTGGATGATGCGAGTACGGCTATCCCTGCCTTACTGGATTGGTGTCGCCAAGAATACGTTACGGTCGACTCGATCGAAGAGTACTTACCCCCGTTCGACGATGTTTTTGTTGAATTGGTCAGGGAGTTAGCCCCTAATGATTAACTCTTCTCGTTTCATAATCCGTACCTTGGCCTTTCTGCGCAAAGAAATTGTCGAAGTTGTTCGACAGCCGCTGCTGGTGCTGACCTTGATCCTGGGCCCCTTTCTTATTTTACTTTTTTTCGGCATCGGCTACCGCAACGAGCCACGCCCGCTGCGAACGTTGATTGTTTCGGACGACGAAGGGCTGCGCAAAAAAATTGAGCAATATGCCTCCACGCTTGGCGCTCAGTTGATATTTGCCGGCATTACCGACGATTTGGAAGAGGCCCGGGCGCAGCTTCGTAGGGGTGAGATAGATTTGGTCACAGTTGTGCCTGTTAACGCTTACCAGACAATTCTCGGCAATCAGCAAGCCGTCATCGAGCTGTATCATGACGAAATCGACCCACTGCAAAGGGATTATATTAATGTTTTTGGGAGAGTGTATGTTGATGAAATCAACCGTCGTATCCTACGTCTTATCACTTCGCAGGGCCAGGTAGATTTATCGCAAATCCAAGAAAATCTAGAAACGGCTCAAGAAAGTGCCATTGCATTGCGCGAACTACTGGAGGACTGCACCCAGACTCTGGATCGACTTGACGAAGAAGGGCAATGCGATCGCGACACGGCTCAAACTTACCTTTTGGATATCGACCGAAATGTGACCGACCTGGATTCGGCGTTGGAAGACAACGAACGACTCAACGATGCTATCCAGCAGGCGCTTAGTGACAGTCCTTCCGGCCATACAACGAACCGGGACTCACCGCGCTTGGCTGAAATTCTTAACAATACCAATGAGTTATCGGAGCTCGGCGACTCCGTTGATGATTATCTGGCCAATTTACAAACTCTACTTGAGCTTGAACACGATCTAGACGCGGTCGAAGCCAGACTGAACGAGTTTATTAACATTGATCCCCAGGTCTTGGTAAGTCCTTTTCGCAGTGAGGCCCGAACCATCGCCACAATTGTGCCGGGTATTACCGATTTTTTTGCCCCTTCGGTCATTGTCTTGCTGCTGCAGCATCTTGCCATTACCTTTGCTGCGCTGTCGATGGTTCGGGAAAAGCAGCTGGGCACAATGGAACTGTTTTACGTGTCCCCTCTCTCGGCTCTGGAGGCATTGCTGGGTAAGTACTTGAGCTATTTGGTTTTTGGGGGGATCATCGCGACCGTGCTGCTGATGCTCGTGGTTTATGGGTTAGGGGTGCCTGTATTGGGCAGTTGGATTGGTGTAGGGTTAGTTATTGCGGCCTTACTCTTTTCTGCGATGGGCATTGGGTTTGCGATCTCGCTGATCTCCAAAACGGATATTCAGGCTGTCCAATACTCGATGATTGTATTGCTAACGAGCGTTTTTTTTAGCGGTTTCTTTCTGAGCTTAGACGCATTATGGGAGCCGGTCCGAGCCATTTCTTGGTCTCTACCCGCAACCTACGGCATACTTCTAATGCGGAGTATCATGCTGCGCGGTGCCCCGTTGAGTCTGGATCAATTCGCTCAATTAATCCTCATCGGACTGGCACTTTTCCTGCTTGCTTGGCTGTTGCTTCGCCGTTCGATGGCCTACAGCTAATCAACCAGGGTTACTTCCTTTTGGTTGGCTTGGCTCGTGGCAACAAAAAGCTAAAAACGCAGCCTTGCCCGGATATACCTTCGCTTTCAACACTGACACGCCCACCCAACCTTTCCACAATGTAGCGCACCGTCGGCAGTCCTAAACCATCACCTTTGAGGCGAAACTGGTTGAGCTCGGTCAGCGGGACAAACAACTGTGAAAGTTCTTCCTGGGTCAGACCATAACCGTTATCTCGCACCCAAAACTGTACCAGGTCTTGATCGAAAACATTCGCACCCAATTCTACGTGGGGTGGCTGGCCGCCGAATTTGATGGCGTTGCTAATATAATTGACCCAAACCTCCTCAATCCACCGGCTGTGCCCCCAGGCCGAAGGCCATTCCGAGGACCCTGTTAACTTAGCTTCGTATTCTTCAATCAAATAGGCTAAGCGGTTCTGGGCGCTGGCAAGAATGACCTCCGTATCGAAAGGTTCCAGCGTTATTTCCGTCACCTGGAGGCTGACGAGCAAGAGCAGCTCATCAATAATATTGTTCATCTGGTGACCATTCTGCCAGATTACATTGAAATCTTGCTGCAGCTGCTCTGCCGGAAAATGAACCCCATATTTATGCAGGTAATCCGTATAACTTATGACCACACCGAGCGGATTTTTTAGATTATGGGCAATGAGATGAATAAAATCATCCAGCTCCTCGCCCAAAGGACCGAGTTCGGTCACAGTTCGCTGTAAAAAAGCATTCTGTTTCCCGACATTTGAGTTGGTCAGGCCTTTCAAATTCTTTACCATACTTTAGCCATCCTTAAGCCTCGGGGAACTAAACCTTAAACTGTCCATCCTTATAGAACAATTCACCATCCACCACAATTTCGCCCCCCTCACGCATATCACATATCATATCCCAGTGAACGGACGAAGTGTTAATACTACCGGTTTCCGGATATCCCTGGCCTACTGCCATGTGAACCGTACCGCCGATTTTCTCATCAAAAAGAATTGAGCCGGTGAAGTGCTGAATATCCGTATTTGTTCCGATAGCAAATTCGCCCAGCCGGCGCGCGCCGGGGTCGGTATCAAGTATGCTGAGCAAATGAGCCTCGTTTTTCCCGGCCGTGGCCCGGGTAATCAGCCCTTTTTCAAAGGTTAAATGCGCTCCAACCACCTCATTGCCGCCGTGGTAGGCCGGGTAAGTGAATTTGACCCAGCCGTTAACGCTGTCTTCGACCGGGCCCGTAAAAATCTCGCCATCAGGGAAATTGGCCCGGCCATCGGCGTTCAGAAAGGCACGGCCCTCGATCGAGAGCTCTAAATCGATGTTTCGTCCGCGCACGTGGAGCTGTGTTTTGCCGGCCAGATAATCAACTAAGCGCTGCTGCTCCTGAGCCAGAGCCTGCCAGGCAGCTACCGGATCGGGTAAATGAACCTTACAAGCCTCAAAAACGAACGTCTCATACTGCCGCAGCGACATGCCGGCGGCCTGGGCGTAGGCTTGAGTCGGAAATTGGGTGGTGCAGCGGCGCAACGTGCCCTGCCCCTCCCGTTCCATCTGAATTTTCATCAGGCTCGCCCCTGCCCTGGCGCGCGCCTGCTGTGTTTCAGGCGGGTACTGGGAAAGAGCCCGAGGATTTTCTGAAGCCTCAATTCGAATAATGACATCAAAGGTTTCATACATCAAATTCAGCATGGGGTTAAATGCTGCTAACAAATCAAGAGTGTGTGTGGCCTCAATAGCCAGGCTATCTTCATCACGCAGGTGAACATACGTAAAAGTTTGGCCGCCCGCTCGTAAGGCAGTTTGGTATAAGGCCTGAACCAGCGGCTCAGCAGCCGGTGAGGTACTGCGAATCAGTACGCGGTCTCCCGGCTGCACTGCTGTGGAATAATTGATCAACAGTTCGGCCATTTTTTCAATACGAGAGTCCATGCTGAGCTAATCCTTTCAACACGTACCATCCATCTTCCGCTCGCACCCAAATAATTGGGCCATGAGACCGCGAAATTTTTTTAACCACTGCGGTCTCCATGGAAATGTGAGGCAGCTCTTAATGTGACACAACTTCAATGTGATTGGTATAGGTTTTTTGTCCTAATGTCTCTGATCGGCACCTTATTGGGCCATTAAGCGAATAATGTCGGAGCGGCTGATGATACCGACCAACCGGCCATCCTTGACGATGGGAATAGGATTATGGCGGCGGTTGACCATTAGCTCGGCTAAATCCTCAATTGTCGCATCTGGCGTTATGGTTACGGCCGGCTTCGACATTATTTCCCCAGCCGTGACCCCAAGCATATGCTCCAGGCGTTCCCGGAAACGTTTCGGTGTCTCGAAGTAAATGATCGAGTCCAAAATCATGATAAAGTTTGGCACCTTGAACCGGGTGTTGCGCACAATCATGTCCAGTTCTGTTACAACACCCAAAACGTGGTCTCTGTCATCCACAACCGGTAGACCGCTAATACCGTTCTCCGACATCAGGCGCGCCACCTGTTGAACCGGAGTATCCGGATGAACTCTTACCACATTTGTGGTCATGATATCGCCAATACGCTTCTTCGCAGAGTCGGGAATTTCTTGGCTCATGGCTTTGTTACCCCCTAATAATTTGTTGAACATTTCCATTTATATTACCCACCCCCCGCAGCTTCCGGCGATCGGCCTTTATGAGTCCCCTGATGACTAAATTATATGAGGCATCGATCATCCCAAAAATCTCCTTGAACGGTAATATAAATTATTTATGAGTTCGGCAGTGATCGATCGGTTAATGCCGCCCGAATTTAAATGATACCTAACTTATTTCCATCGGGCAAGGTTAGAATTCGGCCAGCGTAAATTCTTCATAGGCTGCAATTGGCTTGAAGCCTAACTTTCGATAGCAGGCGATAGCGCTGGTATTGTCAACACTGACATTCAGACCAATATGGTCGACGTTTTCCATTAAAGCGTGGCACAGTTTGGCCGATACGGCGGTTGCCAGGCCCTGTCCTCTAAACTCGGGATGCGTCGCAATATTACCTAAAGCGGCCACTTTGTACTGCTTTGAATACACGTGAACCCCGGCTGCGGCAATTATCTTGGCGCCTCGCCGAATACCAAAATAATAACCGGTTTCTAACATCCGAGGGTCAAACCAGTTACCGGGATAGCTCTCGGCATATAGTGCTTCCAGCTCGGCTGCATGTTCGGAAGATAAAGGTATCACTGCGGACGTGTTCTGGCTGCCGAATTGCGGCGAATTGAGCAAAGCCATTTTATAAAATGTTCCGTGCGGCTGAATGTGATATGCAGGGGCAAATAGTGGAGCCAGGTTAGCACTTAGGTGGGCGTAAAACCGCCGCGGTAAATGGTGAATAATAGCCTGGAGCAGCACTTTCATCTGCGTCGTGGGCTCAAAGGCGAGGGCAAGCAGAACCGGTAGTGACGTACCTGTGTAAAGCAAAACGATCTGCTCAACAGACCGGTTCACTTCGAGGCCATACCAGGTGGTATAGGGCCAAAAAAAATTATCCAGGTCTCCGATGGCATAGAGATACAAAAATGGTTGACGCCGTAAGAATTTCTCTATATTACGTTTGTCATGAAGGGTGATGGCTTTCATTTAGTTGGGTCCGTGCATTAACCTCGGCGTTAGGCTAGCGTAGGGTTTGCGGCAAGAGAGCATCGAATTTACGTCAGGTTTGATAACAAACTTAGGCGTATACTAGAGTCGCTTTTAATAACATTCTTTTCTCCTCCTTTTGGAAAAGTCGGGCATAAACGGTCCGGCTTTTTCTATTTCAGACGATATGTCTAATATGACCCCTGGCCGAATCAACTCTTAATTTGTACCTCTAAATTGGCGTGTAACCAAATCGATTACCTGGCCGGCCGTGGTCTCAATTGGTTTGTTGGTGACGTCGATGACCCGAAAGCCCCCCTTACGAAATATCCGCCGTATGTCCTCCACTTCTTCGAAAAGCTTGCCCAGATTATTGTAATCCGAGTCGCCGACCACGCCCAAACGCCGTTGACGGTGCTCACGGTGGTGATACAGCTGTTCCGGCTCGATGGTAAGCCCGATGACCCTACGGCGGTCTAGCTCAAACAAATCCTGCTGCGGTGGGATACCCGGCACGAGCGGGATATTAGCGACCTTCCAACCCAGCATTGATATGTAGAGGCTGAGGGGCGTTTTGCCAACCCGAGACACGCCGACCAATACAACTTCCGCGTCCGGCCAGCCTCTGTAATTAAGCCCGTCATCGTGCTTCAGGGTGTATTCGATGGCTTCGATGCGCCTAAAGTAAGTTTCGTGCAGTTCTCGATAAAGCCCGGGCTTGCCAACCGGATCTGTGCCCAATACATCCGTTAAACGCTCGATCAGCGGGCCAACAATATCAATCGCTACAACGTTGTGCTGGGCGGCCAAATCGATGAGCATCTGTCGCAGATCGGGATTGGCGATAGTATGAACAATGGTACCGCCTGCTTGCAGAGTTTCCATGACTATTTCTTCGACTTGGCTGATCTGCTGGACCCGGCGGTAAACTTTTACGGGCACATGTACGCCTCGAAACTGGGGCAGTACCGTACGGGCCACTTGTTCACCCAGAGTCCCCATACTGCTCGACACGACAAATATCGGCGGAACCGAGAATCTTAAGGGGGGAAGTCTCTCTTTCGTCATGAGTACACCTCGGTATTAATCACATAACATTGCTGATTGCGCTGCCGATATTTATTTTACCAGAAATGGAACCAACGGGCGATATTGAATGCTGCCGTGATGGGTCGACGTTCAACCTTGCTGAACACATGATTCACTGATAAGATGGGGGCAGAAGCAATCCGGCTTATTAATTTTTTTTAAGCCAATCGAGTAAGCGAGATCCCCAATGAAACCTCCCAAATATGATGTAGCAATTATTGGCGGCGGCATCGTCGGGCTGGCCACAGCTATGGCTCTGACGTCTCGCTGGCCGCTGACGCTGATTGTGCTGGAAGCTGAAGATCAACTGGCAGCTCACCAAACCGGCCACAACAGTGGCGTAATCCACTCCGGCCTCTACTACAAACCCGGATCTTTGAAAGCGCGCAACTGCGTTGCGGGACGCGACGCCCTCTATCATTTTTGCGAGGCGCATCATATTGCCTACGAGCGGTGCGGCAAAGTAGTTGTGGCCACGCAGGCGCATGAGCTGCCGCTTTTGGATAAGCTTGAAGCGCGGGGCCGGTCCAATGGCCTGCAAGGTCTGCGCCGCCTGAAAGCCGAAGAGCTGCAGGAGTATGAGCCACATGTGGCCGGCATTGCCGGCCTTTGGGTGCCGGAAACGGGTATCGTTGACTACCTACAAGTCGCACAAACCTACGCCAGCCTGGTTGAGCAAGCAGGCGGCCTAATCCAAACCCGAAGCCGCGTCTTAGCTTGCCGTCACCAGCCGAATGGTCTGCGATTGGAAACCACAGGTGGTGAAATTCAATGCCGATATTTGATAAATTGTGGGGGGCTGTGGTCGGACCGGGTGGCCCGCCTATGCGGTATAGATCCGGGTTTGCACATTGTCCCGTTTCGCGGAGAATATTACGAGCTTATCCCTGAACGCCGTCCACTTGTCAAAAGCTTAATTTACCCTGTCCCTGATCCCCGGTTTCCTTTCTTAGGGGTTCATTTTACGCGGATGATTGCCGGAGGGGTAGAAGCCGGGCCGAATGCGGTTCTGGCTTTCAAACGAGCAGGCTACCGGCGCTTCAGCTTTAATTTGCCCGATGCCTGGGAGATTTTTACTTATCGGGGCCTCTGGCGGTTGGCCGGTAAGCATTGGCGGATGGGCTTGGGCGAATTTCACCGTTCGTTTAGTAAACGCGCTTTCGTTAAGGCTTTGCAGCGGCTGATCCCTGAGCTAGACGAGACGGATATATTTCCGGCCGGGGCCGGTGTTCGCGCTCAAGCCCTTGAGCCGAACGGCTTTTTGGTCGACGACTTCCGGATCATCGATACGGCCCGGATGATCCATGTCTTAAACGCCCCTTCTCCGGGAGCAACGGCGTCGATCAGTATTGGCCAGGCCATTGCTATTATGGCGGGGGAAAACTTCGGATTTAGCTAATACCTCTAAAAAGAAGACACTCACTTTTGGGAGTGTCTTGCGGGATTATCTAGAGCGGGAGCGACAGCATCAAGACCAGAATTGCGGAAGCTTTGCGCAAAATTGCCAAGAACCTGCGCGATGCTCATGGGGTAGAATGGAAAACCCAGGAAAGCTACCTAATAAATCAAGCCAACCTCATTTTATAGTACCTTGATGCCGCTCATAATCGTCAGAGCCTACCCCGTTTCAATCGTTTCCGGCATTAGGATCCGTGGCAGATGGCGATTCCAAACTTACCAGCCGGGCCGGTAGGATCGCGGCCACCTCTTTGCGGCTGATGGCATAGCCGGCCGCCGCCCCCGAGGCCAGGGCCACTATCAAATCAAGGATGTTGGGCGCCGTCCGGGCCAGGATTTCATTGGTGGCGGTTTCAATAGAAGAGACAATGACGACCACAAGCCCGACGATGATCGCCAGGGTGATGCCCTTGGCCGTTGTGCCGGCAGCGACCAGTAAGAGACGCAGGTTGCCGTGCACCATGCTCATAGCCATGGCCAATATGGGACTCATCAGCGGGGCCACC